>JAMDCK010000051.1 GCA_023488435.1 Actinomycetota bacterium | reverse complement strand
ACCTTCTGATCCCACCGTCACCCCCAAGTGCGGGACGCCCAATCTGCGCATACTAGATACTGGTTCGACGATTGGCGCCCGCTACCTGCCAAGAATCCATAGAAGTGGGCAAATCCTTGTAGGAAACCGGCTACTGGCGGAGAAAAGAGCCATGGAGGATCCATCCGACGCGCCCGTAGGGGCTGCTTTTGGGCCGGTGTCGTATGAGTGGCAAGACTATTCTGATCGCTGATGACAACAACTTCATACGGCGCTTGGTCAGCGCTGCTCTTCAGCCTCTCGGCTGCGATCTCATCGAGGCTGTAGACGGCGAGGAGGCCATAACGATCATCGCAGACCGATGCCCCGATATCGTGCTGCTCGACCTCGTCATGCCCAAGCTCAATGGCTTCGAGGTACTTGAGTGGCTACGAAGGAGACCCGAGACCTCGGACCTTACCGTAGTGATGCTGACGACCGCCGCCTCCGAGGCGGATCTAGCCGCAGGCGAGCAGCACAGGGTCGCTGCGTACATCGTGAAGCCGTTCAACAACGCCGAGCTCAAAGAGACAGTCGCCCAGCTACTGCAACACTGATCAGTGCAGTAGCGCTTCGCTCACTCGCGTGCCTAGATGGCCATGCCGAGCTCATCGTCGATCATGTCGATGGTAGCTGTGTCGCCTTCCGAGATGACACCCTCGATCAGCGCCTTGGCCACACGGTCGATCACCTCACGCTGGATCACTCGCTTGAGCGGACGCGCTCCGAACACCGGATCGAATCCTTCGAGCGAGATGCGGTCCATCGCTGCGGGAGTAATCTCGAGGGTCACTTTCCGTTCGGCGAGTCTGTCCCGGACCTTGCGTAGCTGTATCTCGACGATCTCGCTGATCTGCTCCATCGAAAGCGAGTGGAAGAGCACGATGTCGTCGATGCGGTTCAGGAACTCTGGGCGGAACGTCTGCCTGAGGGCCTCTTCGACTGCGGAGCGCATATCGAGCTCCTCGCCGCCGGAGCGGGCATACTCCTGGATGTAGTGTGAGCCGACGTTGCTCGTCATGATCACGATGGTGTTTCGGAAGCTCACGACCCTGCCCTGTCCATCGGTCAGGCGACCGTCGTCAAGCACTTGGAGCAGCACATTGAAGACATCCGGGTGGGCCTTCTCTAGCTCATCGAGTAGCAGCACGCTGTAGGGCCTGCGTCTCACGGCCTCGGTGAGCTGGCCGCCCTCTTCGTAGCCGACGTACCCCGGTGGCGCGCCGATCAGGCGCTGGACGCTGAACTTCTCCATGTACTCGCTCATGTCGATGCGGATCATTGAGCGCTCATCATCGAAGAGGAACTCCGCAAGTGCCCGCGCGAGCTCGGTCTTGCCCACCCCGGTCGGTCCCATGAAGATGAAAGAGCCCAGCGGTCTGTCGGGGTCGGAGAGCCCGGCGCGCGAACGCCGAACCGCCGAGGCCACCGCGCGGACGGCCTCCTCCTGACCGACGACCCTCTGGTGCAGGTGCGCTTCGAGCTGGATCAACCTCGCGGTCTCACCCTGCAGGAGCCTTGCGACCGGGATGCCGGTCCACGACGCCACGCCCTCGGCGATCTCGGCCTCGGTGACCTCTTCGCGCAGCATCGCGTCGCCCGATTGCAGCTCGCGAAGCCTGACGTCCGCGGCTTGCAGCTCCTGCTGCAACTGCGGAATGCGGCCGTAGCGGATCTCGGCCACTCGCTGCAGATCGCCATCGCGCTCGGCGCGCTCGGCCTCGATGCGGGCCTCGTCGATCTCAGCGTTGAGGCGTCCGACATCAGCGATCACGCCCTTCTCGCTCTCCCAGCGCGCTTTGAGTCCGGTCAGCGTCTCCGAAAGGGCCGCCATCTCCGCTCGCAGGGCTTCGAGGCGCTCGGTGCTTGCAGCGTCGGACTCCTTGAGCAGCGCGGCTTCCTCGATCTGGAGCTGCCGATGCTTGCGGTCGAGCTCGTCGATCTCGGCAGGCATCGAATCGATCTCGATGCGCAGTCGCGACGCCGCCTCGTCGATGAGATCGATCGCTTTGTCCGGCAGGAAGCGATCGGCGATGTAGCGATCCGAAAGCGTGGCGGCGGCCACGATGGCGCCGTCAGTGATGCGCACGCCGTGGTGAACCTCGTAGCGCTCCTTGAGTCCCCGGAGTATCGCTATGGCGTCCTCGACGGACGGCTCGCCCACGAGCACCGGCTGGAAGCGCCGCTCCAGCGCCGCGTCCTTCTCGATATGCTTGCGGTACTCGTCGAGCGTGGTGGCTCCTATCGCGTGCAGCTCGCCTCGGGCGAGTGCGGGCTTGAGCATGTTGCTCGCGTCCATCGCTCCTTCGGCGGCACCGGCACCCACGAGCGTGTGCAGCTCGTCGATGAAGAGCACCAGCCGCCCTTCGGCTTGCTCGATCTCGCGCAGGACCGCCTTGAGGCGATCCTCGAACTCGCCGCGATACTTCGCGCCGGCGACCATCGCGCCCAGGTCGAGCGCGACCACGTCCTTGTCTCGCAGGGTCGTCGGCACGTCACCGTCGACGATGCGCTGCGCAAGCCCTTCGGCGATAGCGGTCTTGCCCGTGCCCGGCTCGCCGATGAGCACGGGGTTGTTCTTCGTGCGGCGCGACAGCACCTGGATGACCCTGCGGATCTCCTCGTTGCGGCCGATGACCGGGTCAAGCTTGCCATCCCTGGCCGCCTGAGTGAGGTTGCGCGAGAAGCGCTCGAGCGCTTGGAACGAGGACTCCGGGTTCTGGTCGGTAACCTTCGCACCGGCCCTGAGCTCGACGATCGCCTGCATCAACCGCTCGGTGGTCACCCCGGTATCGGCAAGTAGCCGCCCGGCCGCGCCGCT
Source organism: Actinomycetota bacterium (assembly GCA_023488435.1). Classification (NCBI taxonomy): domain Bacteria; kingdom Bacillati; phylum Actinomycetota; species Actinomycetota bacterium. The sequence goes on along the minus strand of JAMDCK010000051.1, from coordinate 43,221 downwards.
GTCCTGAGTCATGCCAAGCAGCAGGTGCTCGGTGGAGACGTACGCGTCCTTGAGGGTCTCGGCGTGCTTGAATGCCGCCGAAAGCAGCGTGTTGAGCCTCGCACCGACCGAAGCAGGCGCACTGATGCCTGAACTCGTCACCTTAGGTGCGCTCTCAATAGCTGCCGAGACACCCGCCGAAAGAGCCCCCGCGTCTGCGCCGATCTTTTGCACGACAGGGCGGACGATGCCATCCGCCGAATCGAGGAGTGCTTTGAGCAGGTGTTCGGGCTCGATGACCTGCGAGGATGCGTCGTGGGCAGCCTCTTGTGCGGTCTGCAGGGCCTCCTGGGCCTTTATCGTCAACCTATCGAGTCTCATGCCAGGTCGCCTCCCTCGCGCCGAACAAGTCCTCCTCTTCTTACCATCACAAGCTCGGTTCTAGTCGTTGAACTTGCAGTCTTCCTCGCTATTTTGGCCAGCTCGTGGTCCTTGAGGACCAGAGCGGACTTGAGTGCGTCTCTCTCGGCACGCAAGCCTTCTACCTCCGCCCGGAGCTCGAGGATACGCAGGACGCCGGCAAGATTCACGCCTTCGGCGGTCATCTCCTGGATGAGTCGCAGCTGGTCGATGTCCGCGTCCGAGTAAAGGCGCGTGTTGCCCGATGAGCGCTGCGGCATCACGAGTTCCTTGCGCTCGTATATACGCAGCGTCTGCGGGTGCATGCCCGCCAAGTCGGCCGCCACGCTGATCATATACAGTGGCCTGCTGCGATTGTTCGATCGCCCGCGTTTCATCTTCCTCCGCCTTTCGGCTTGTCGTTCTCGGCCGCACACATCGTTGCGTGCACACCGCCTGCTATCGTGTTCGCCATCACGTCATGTGTGCGCGGATACTGCCATCCGCGAGTTCGCCCAGGCTCTCCATGAGTTTGCGCTCCTCGGCGGTGAGCTTCGTGGGGATGGAGACCTTCACCTTCACGTTGAGGTCGCCTCGGCCGGAGCCCTTGAGTCGGGGGGCACCCTTGCCTTTCATCCGGAAGACCTTGCCGTTCTGGGTCCCTGCGCCGATCTTGAGCTTCGCACGCTTGCCATCCGGAGTCGGGATCGTCACCGCTGCGCCAAGTGTCGCCTCGGCGATGGTGACCGGCACTTCCATGTGGACGTCGGCGCCATCCCTGACGTAGTAGGCATGCGGATTCACCCTTGTCACGACGTACAAGTCGCCGGGCGGGCCGCCGTGCTCGCCGGGCTGTCCCTTGCCCTTGAAGCGCAGCTTTCCGCCATCCACCGCACCAGGCGGGACATTGACGGTCAGCGGGCGGACCCTCGACACGCGACCGTTGCCCCTGCACGTCGTGCACGGGTCCTTGATGATCGTGCGCGCGCCGCCGCACCTCGGGCATGGGCGCTGGAATGCGAACATGCCTCCGCCCTGGCTGACGTGGCCGGTTCCCGAGCACGCGGGGCAAGTCACCGGCGAGGTGCCGGGTTTGGCCCCGCTGCCTTTGCAGACATCGCACTCCTCGGTGAGCTGGACATCAAGTCGCACCGAAGCACCGGCGAACGCCTGCTCGAAGCTGACCTTCGTCTCGTAGGTGACATCACGACCGCGCCTCGCCGAAGACGCCTGTTGCCTCCCACCGCCAAAAAGGTCGCCGAAAAGGTCGCCCAAGTCGACGCCTCCCGTGCTCCAGCCGCCAGCGGAACCACCGCCGGCGCCCGGCGGCCATCCAGCAGCCCCACCCGGGGGCGTCGCCCCGCCGAAGTACTGGCCGTACTGATCGTACTGCGCCCTCTTCTCGGTGTCCGATAGAACCTCGTACGCCGCGTTGATCTCCTTGAAGCGCTCCTCGGAGCCGCCCGCATCCGGGTGATGCTTCCGCGCCAGGCGGCGAAAGGCCTTCTTTATCTCTTCGGCCGTGGCGTCCTTCTTGACGCCTAGTGTCTCGTAGTAGTTCTTGCCCGCCGCCATCGTCTCTCTATCCTTCCTGAGCCGGACCTCCGAAAGACACGACGACCGCGGCCGGACGGATCACGCGCTCAGATAGCGTGTACCCCTTCTGGTACACCTCAAGCACGGTTCCTTCGGCGACGTCGACATCCTCTCGCTGCCCGACGGCCTGATGCACGGTGGGATCGAAGGGCTGCCCGGTCGGATCGATCGCGGCGACGCCTTCCTTTCGCATCACATCTTGCAACTGCGAAAGCACCATCTCTACCCCGGTGAGCAGCTGTGACTCGCCGGACTCGGCCGCATGGGCTATCGCCCTTTCGAGATTGTCGATTGCCGGCAACAGGCTCACGACCACTCTCTCGCCCGAGCGCTTGAGGAGATCCTCTTGCTCGCGCTGGACCCTCTTGCGATAGTTCTCGAACTCCGCCTGGGTCCGCTGCGCGACCTCGAGGTTGCGAGCAGCCTCTTCCCGGGCCTCGGCGAGATCAGCGGAAAGCTGGTCTCCCCGAAGCTCGAGTTCGGGCCCTAAATCCTGCGAAAGCTCCGGGTCTACCTCTGCGCGCTTGCGGGCAGCTGTCATTTCTTGTCCTTGTCGTCATCCTCGACTACCTCGTAGTCGGCCTCGACCACATCATCATCGGAGTCCTTGGCCTCTTCGGCACCCTCGTGCTCGGCGTGTGCCGCCTGCGCGTCCGAGTACAGGATCTCCGCTAGCTTGTAGCTGGCAGTCTGAAGGTTCTCGGTAGCCGACTTGATCTCATCGGAATCCTCGCCCTCGAGTGCCTTCTTGCATGCCTCGACAGCGCCTTCGACCTCTGTGCGAGTCTCGTCGGGAACCTTCTCGCCGAGGTCCTTGAGGGTCTTCTCGCTCTGGTAGATCAGGGTGTCGGCCGTGTTGCGTGCCTCAGCGGCTTCCTTGCGTGCCCTGTCCTCATCGGCGTGCGCATCGGCGTCCGAGACCATGCGGTCGATCTCCTCGTCCGAAAGTGCGGTTGTGCCGGTGATTGTGATCTTCTGCTCCTGGCCCGTGCCCATGTCCTTCGCCGAGACGTTCACGATACCGTTGGCGTCGATGTCGAAAGCGACCTCGATCTGCGGAATGCCGCGGGGAGCGCCCGGGATGTTCATCAGATGGAACTTGCCGAGCGTCTTGTTGCCCGAAGCCATCTCGCGCTCACCCTGCAGCACATGGATCTCAACGGAGGTCTGGTTGTCCGCAGCGGTCGTGAAGGTCTCGCTCTTGCGGGTCGGGATCGTGGTGTTGCGCTCGATGAGCTTGGTCATCACACCGCCGAGCGTCTCGACGCCCAGCGAGAGCGGGGTCACGTCCAGAAGCAGGATGTCCTTGACGTCACCAGCGAGCACGCCGCCCTGGATGGCCGCACCGATGGCGACGACCTCGTCAGGGTTGACGCCCTTGTGTGGATCCTTGCCCGTGATGCCCTTGACCATCTCGGCGACTGCCGGCATGCGGGTCGATCCACCAACCAATATCACGTGTTCGATGTCTGCGGCCTTGATTCCGGCGTCCTTGATGGAGGCCTGGACCGGCTTCTTGCAGCGATCGAGCAGGTCGGCGGTAATCTTCTGGAACTCGGCGCGGGTAAGCGTGTAGTCCAGGTGCTTGGGGCCCGAGGCATCGGCCGTCACGAAGGGGAGGTTGATCTGCGTGGTCTGCGTGGTCGACAGCTCGATCTTGGCCTTCTCGGCAGCATCTTTCAGGCGCTGCAGGGCCATTTTGTCGGCGCGCAGGTCGATACCCTGATCCGACTTGAACTTATCGGCGATCCAGTCGATGACCCGCTGATCCCAGTCGTCGCCGCCCAAGTGGTTGTCGCCGCTGGTGGACTTCACCTCGAAGACTCCCTCACCGAGCTCGAGGACGGAGACGTCGAACGTCCCGCCGCCGAGATCGAACACGAGAATCGTCTGGCTCTCGTGGCTCTTGTCGAGGCCGTACGCCAGCGCTGCAGCGGTCGGCTCGTTGATGATCCTCTTCACGTCGAGGCCGGCGATCTTCCCGGCGTCCTTGGTGGCCTGGCGCTGCATGTCATTGAAGTATGCGGGAACGGTGATGACCGCCTCGGTCACGGTCTCGCCGAGGTAAGCCTCTGCGTCGGCCTTGAGCTTCTGCAGGATCATCGCCGAAAGCTCCTCGGGCGTGTAGTTCTTACCCTCGATCTTGACGGTGACGCGACCGTCCTTGCCCTTCTGGACATCGTAAGGAACGGTCTTGCGCTCGGAATCCGTCTCCTCGAAGCGCCTACCGATGAATCGCTTGATAGAAGTGATCGTGTTCTCAGGGTTGGTTATCGCCTGGTTCTTGGCGGACTTGCCCAGAACGCGCTCGCCATCCTTGCGGAAAGCCACGACCGAAGGGGTCGTCCTATCACCTTCGGCATTGATGATGATCGTCGGCTCGCCACCTTCAAGCACCGCGACCGCAGAGTTGGTCGTGCCAAGGTCAATTCCGAGAATCTTACCCATCTCTATCTCCTTCCATTGCGCGAAGACGCCATGACAGCGACCGCGCGGATGCATTCACATGTGAACGTAGTATAAAATCTCACTCACCCATTGTCAAGTTTTCTCAAGTGCGCGTACTCTACATCAGGCCCTAGCAAGTACTAGGTATCTTTCTCCCCCAACAAACCCCACAACAATGTCGTTTCGACCTTTACATCACCGGCCCGCACCGATAAAGTTGCTTCCGATGAAGGCCGAATGACCAGCATGAGAAGGAGGCGTTATGCCCCGTCCGATCATCAACACTGACGACTGTTCTGCTTGTGGGATTTGCGTCGACGCATGCCCCGAAAGCGTTCTTGAGATAGTCGGAGACACCGCAGTTGCCGTCAACGATGACGACTGCACCGCTTGCTCCGCATGCCTGGAAGAGTGTCCTATGGGTGCCATCGAGGAGATCGAAGAAAGCTAGAGCCCTGTGGGTCGGGGCACTTTTCGAAGCTGACCCCAGATCACTCGCTTCCGGCTCTCGTCTGAAAGCGCTTCCTCGAACCCATCGACTGCGTGGACGACCCGGTCCCTGATGTGGATCGGTCTGCCGAAATCCGGCACATCAATTCCAAGTGCTAGCGCCACATCTGCCGCAGCGATGCGATCGAGCGCAATGATCCAGAATGGGTCGACAGCCTCGATCTGCAATCTCAGTCTTGAGGCCACGGCGTCGTCCGGATGGGCGCTCCCGAATGGCCGTGTCAGCGTCTTGAAGCTTTTTGCCGCATCGAATCCCAGCGCAGTCAATGCTTTGCCGATAGCCTCCCCGTCGGCTCCGCTGAGCGGACTCCCGCCCGCTGATTCTGCGGGTCCCGGAATCCCCTTCGCGAGCATGACCTGAGCAAACATTGAGCCGGCGAAGTATCCGTCTCCGGCCAACCCCAGTATCTGCTCCGCCTCCATCAAATCGGCGTGTATCTTGGCTGCGTAGATTCCCTCTAGGTCGGGAGCCTCAGGTACTTTCTCGGCCATCCTCGAGCCTCCGTCTCGCAGCGTACCAGTCCAGCGTCGCAGCAATCCCCTCCGCTAGCGGGATATGCGCACTCCAGCCGAAAACCTGCCGCGCTTTCTCGGAATCCAGATAGCTGCTCCTGATATCACCCGGCCGTGGAGGCTCGTAGAGCACCTGTACTGGCGTGGCCGAACGAACCGCCATGATTTCGATCATGTCCGAAACGCTCGTCTCGGTCCCGGTGGATATATTGTATGCCGAGCCAGCGCCTCCGCCTTCCCTGAGCACCGGCTGGGATGCTAGGGCGAACAAGATCCCTGACACCACGTCCTTGACGTAGATGAAGTCGCGAGTCTGATGTCCATCGCCGTACACCACGATCGGGTCGCCGGCAGCGATCTTGGCGGCGAAAATGGCCACCACTCCCCCCTCGCCCTCGCTGCTCTGCCTGGGGCCGTACACATTCGCGAAGCGAAGACTCGCAAAGTCCACGCTCGTATCGGCCAGCTCTCCCGCAAGGATCTCTTCGGCGGCGAGCTTCGACTTGCCGTAGGGGCTCATAGGACGCTTGTGGCTGACCTCCTGTAGCGGCATCGAGGTCGGATCGCCATAGACAGCCGCCGAGGAGGCCGAAAGTACCGTCCGGGTACCTGCAGCGAGCGCCGCCAACGCCACTCGGCGAGTACCTTCGACGTTGAGCTGCCAATCCGCGACCGGGTCCTCAATCGATACGCCGACGCTCGTCTGGGCTGCGAGATGGACTATGGCGTCGGTCTTGAAGTCGACGACAACCGCCTCGAACCGGGGGTCGAGGATGCTTAGCTCCGTGAATCTTGCTGCCTCGCTCAGATTGGCGCGATTCCCGGTCGACAGATCGTCCACAACCGCGACATCGTGCTCCTCAACCAATGCATCGACCAGGTGCGATCCGATGAATCCGGCGCCGCCCGTCACCAATACCCGCATCCACATCTCCTGTCTTCGTACCCTAGAACTTCGTCACTTCTACCAGCCGTGCCTGCACAATCAACCTGTAATCTGCGCTGAACGGCGGATCGCATGCCGAGAGGGTGAGCGTCGGCTCATCCGTTGGGCGCATCACATCCACTCTGTCAGGGGTGACCCTGAACACCTCGGCGACGCTGTACCTATAGCTTCTGTACGGCGATTGCAACTCGAGGATGTCCCCTACCCGGACTTCGTCCAGTCGTCTGAACGGTGCGCCGAAAGTAGTCCTATGGCCAGCTATGCCTACGTTGCCGGTCTCGCCTGGAACGTCAGTGTAATCTATCCACCCCGGTCCTCGCCGGAGCACATCACGAGAGTGGCCTTTGACTACCACCTGGTCGAGATCAATCCGCTCGATGATCAAGCGCCCGAACGAAGCCCCTTCGGCTTGCTCTGTCCAAAAGCGCAGGTCCTGCTCATCCCAACCGACAAGATCGATGGGGTCGGCGGGTGAGGGGTCAGGGACCGGAAGGGTGTCTGCCCTTGCGGGGAACTCGGCCTGCAGCTCCCATTGCTCGAAGCGGTTCAAGACGTCTGTCAGCAGGTAGTAGAGCAGTAGTCCCGCGGAAAATCCCAGCAGCACGTTGCTAGCCGCCAGGGCAATCACACGGATCCTCGCCCGATTCTGTGTCGCCGATCCCGCTGCCTGTTCGAGGTCGCTTTTCATGACATTGAGTTTACACCCTAGGCCCGTTCGGGGGGTCGGGCTAATGTCGCGCGCCGAAATTCCGATATATGCAGTGAAGGCCATCCGGCCCAAGCAGCCCGCAAACCGAAAGCTTTTGGGCTGGGAAGAAGGAGTGTCGAAGTGCGACTGAACTCGAAAAGAACGATCCTGCAGGTAGCCGCAGTGATGGCTGCCGTTCTGTTGCTGGCTGGATCGGCATCCGCCGTTGCAGCGCTGTCCTCAGCCCCCGCCGCAGCCGGACTTACGGCAGGATTCACCGAGACCAACCCACCAGCAACCGCTGAGAAGGTGCCTCTCCAACTCGACCGACCGCAGGCAGGAGCGGTCGCCTCGGCAAGAAGGAGCGCTCCTGCTCCTGGGACAGCCGCGATCGGCTCCTCAGATGACCGAGCGCAGGCGATTCTGGCCTCGTTCAAAGCTCGCTACCCGATCCTTCGCGGTGTGACCGTCGAGTATGGCAATGCGCGAGGCTTCCAGGCGATCGCCTATTTCCAGAGCGGGCGGATCGTCATCAGCAGGACGCACACTGCATCGCTTGAGAGGATCATCGAGCACGAGGTCTGGCATGTCATCGACTGGCGTGACAACAACCGCATCGACTGGGGCGAGAACGTACCGCCCGCCAACGCCAGCAGCTTCGCCAGATAGCGGCTGTCACCTACTGCGGCGCTTTTTGGAGCTGATTCCGGCTGAGCAATCGGCGACCAACGCTCGCTCGAGAACCTCGTCCATCGTCTTGACCGCGATTATGTCGAGCTCTTCTTTGATTGGAGCCGGCAACAGGTCTAGGTCACGAACGCTGCCATGCGGTATGAGCACCGTTTTGACTCCCGCCCTGTGAGCGGCCAGAAGCTTCTCCTTGATCCCACCCACTGGCAACACCTGTCCACGCAAAGTGATCTCGCCAGTCATCGCGATATCGCGGCGCACCGGACATCCCATCAAGCATGATGCGAGCGAGGTGGCCATCGTTATACCCGCCGAAGGTCCGTCTTTAGGGATAGCAGCGGCCGGCACGTGGATGTGCATGTCGAACTCTTCCGCGAAATCCGACTCCAAGCCCAGCTCGGGTGCTCGCGTCCGGATGTAAGAGAGCGCGGCTTGCGCCGATTCGCGCATCACGTCCCCAAGCTGACCCGTCAAGATGAGCCCGCCTTTGCCTTTCATCTTCGTCGACTCGATGAAGATGACATCGCCACCGACCTCGGTCCATACGAGTCCTGTAGCTACACCGATCTGATCCTTCTCCTCGGCGAGTCCGAAGGTGAACTTGGGTGGACCGAGGTACTTGTGAAGGGTCTTTGCTGTCACTCGCGTCTTGGTCTTCTTGCCTTCGACCACTCGGCGGGCGACCTGTCGGCAGATCATGGCGACAGTGCGTTCCATCCCACGGACGCCTGCTTCGCGAGTGTATCTGCGCACGATCTCTCGCACGGCGTCCTCGCTCAATTCGAGCTTACCCTTGCTCAGCCCGTGCTCTGCGAGTTGCTTGGGTATCAGGTAGTCGTGCGCGATCCGGGCCTTCTCGTCCTCTGTGTATCCGGGGAAATGGATGACCTCCATGCGATCGCGCAATGGCGAAGGGATTGGATCGAGCAGGTTGGCGGTCGTGATGAACATGGTGTTGGACAGGTCGAACGGCGCCTCCAAGTAGTGGTCCTGGAATGCGTAGTTCTGCTCGGGGTCGAGGACTTCAAGCAGCGCGCTCGTCGGGTCGCCTCGGAAGTCCAGGCCGACCTTGTCGATCTCGTCCATCATGAAGACCGGATTCTTGGTTCCCGCCTGGTTGATCGATTGGATGATCCTTCCGGGTAGCGCTCCGACATACGTCCGCCGATGCCCCCGAATCTCGGCCTCGTCGCGAACTCCTCCGAGCGACATGCGGATGAACTCGCGGCCGAGTGAGCGGGCAATCGACTTGCCGATCGAGGTCTTCCCAACTCCGGGGGGTCCCACGAAGCACAGGATCGGGCCGCGCATCCGGTCCGTGAGCTTATGGACCGCAAGGTACTCCAGGACGCGCTCCTTGACCTTCTCGAGACCGTAGTGATCCTCGTCGAGGATCTCTTGGGCCGCAATCAGATCGAGTTCTTCGACCGACTCGGTGTTCCAAGGCAGGCCGATCAGCCAGTCGAGGTAGGTGCGGATCACGCCTGTCTCTGCACTCGCCGAAGGCATCTTCTCGAGTCGGGATAGCTCCTTGAGCGCCTTCTCTTCGACCGGCTCGGGCATGCCCGCTTCAGCGATCCTGGTGCGATAGTCATCCATCTCGGCCTGAACCTCGTCGTAGTGACCGAGTTCCTGCTGGATGGCCTTGAGTTGCTCCCGCAAGAAGTACTCGCGCTGGGTCTTGGTCATCTGATCCTTGACACGGTCCTGGATTCGACTCCCGAGCTCTAGAATCTCGAGCTCCTTGCCCAGATAGCGGGCTGCAGTCTCCAGCCGCGTGTTGGGGTCGATGGCCTCTAGGATGCTTTGCTTCTCGGCGACCTTGAGGTTCAGGTGGAAAGCCACGAAATCGGCTAGCCTCCCGGGCTCTGCGATACCGGAGGCGGCCATCAGCACCTCGGCAGGTATCGGCTTGCCGAGTCCCCCGGCCTTCTCGAAGTCGTTGATCAGCGCCCGCATGAGCGCCTCAGTCTCGACGTCGGTGTCGGGGACTTCGTCGATGTACTCGACACGCACCTGAATGAATGGCTCGGATGTGATCCACTCGAGGATGCGGATGCGCTTTCCGCCTTCTACCAGCGCTTTTGCGGTTCCGTCTGGCAGCTTGAGTTCTTGTATCACGTTGGCCACACAGCCGATAGAGTAGACCTCCGCCTCACCTGGATCCACTGTCTCAGCGTTTCGCTGTGTGACGAGCGCAACCTGATGGTCGCTGCGCATCGCCTCTTCCAGCGCCTTGATCGAGCGCTCGCGGCCGACAAACAGCGGCACCACAAGGTGCGGGAAGAGTATCAGATCCCGCAGAGGGATCAGCGGTAGTATTTGGGACATCTGATTCGAACTGCTCTCTTCAGACAATCGAACAAGCTCCTTTCGATACATCATGCGATAATCAGCTTGTATGCACTTATGGTACGACACTCGCTGACACTGTTCACTAAAATTCGAAACCCTATGACTGTTCCAGGAGATATGAGATGACCTACCCTCCGGTCTTTCGACCGGCAAGAGTCCGATACCTGCTCTTGGTCGGCATATTGTCGGCAAGCGTGCTGGTGGCTGGCGCACTGGCGGCTTCCGCATGGGCGAATCCAGCGGTCTCAATCACACAAGACGGGCTCGTCAGGCTTGAGAAGGATGCCATATCCACCACCGAAGATGGATCCCTCGCAGCAACGGTGACCGTCACGATCGATCGACCGACCAGCTACCTCGAAGCCAGACTCCAGATGCGCACTCAGGCAGGGCGACTGATCTACCAGAAGACCGAAGTCTTCAGCAACCTAACCACCGGAACCATCGATATTCGCTTCGACCGCGCTTTGAGCGACCTAGGAATGGACACTGGGGCTTACCCCATCGAACTTCGAGTCAGATCCGATTCGACCGAGGTCCGTGAGTGGAACATCTCCGATCGGCTGCTGGTGTGGGATCCAGAGCGCGAGTCGGCCCCGGTGGTTCTTGTCGCCAACATCAACGGCATGCCCTCCTTCGACTCTTACGGCAGGTTCGTGCGCGATCCCGCCCTGACATCACGCGCACGACTGGACGCGCAACGGATAGCCCAGCTTGTGATCGACAACCCGCGGCTCCGGCTGACTCTGGCCGTGCCCCCGTTCCTGCTGGAAGAGTGGCACGCCATCGCGCAAGGATACGAAGTTCTGCGCGAGGATCGCGTCATCGCTGTACCAGCCGAGGATCCCACGGCTCGAGCATACGCATCCACCCTTGACCTCATCGGACGCGCCGTCGCTACTGGAAGACTCGAGTTGCTGCACCTGCCATACGGCCTGCCTGATGTCGGCGTTCTTCAGGAGGCCGGGCGACTCGGAGATCTGAGTCGGCATCTTCGCCGAGGTGCCGATGCGTATCGCACCGTACTCGAGACTACACCGACCGCCGGCGCCCTCTTCTCCGAAGGTCTGCCCGGTGCCGCAACGCAGTATCTGGCAGACTCCGGGATCGAGTTCATGATCTCGGGAGTGGGTACACTCCAGCCTTCCGACGAGACCACTCCTCACTCGGGAGCCTACCGGTCGGGAGCGATGGGAGTTCTGCTCTCCGACTCGAACATCTCGCAGGCTCTGAGCACAGCGGACGCCGACTCGGCACTCGATGCCATCTTCGATCGAGCGGTATCGGAAGATGCGACCATGCCCATCGTTGCCGTGATCGAGATGGGCTCTGGCCCGCAATCCGACTCGGAGGAAATCCAGGATGCGATCCTCTCACTCCTCGATCCAGGATGGATGGCGTCCATATCGGCAGAAAAGGCTTCAGCGCACCCGGATGCCCAGCCTGTAACGCTTGCCGAAACGATCCTGCCTGCAAGCGAAGCGAAGGCGGACTACTGGGAGACTGTTACCGAGGCGCGGATCCATGCGGCAGCCCTGGTCGAGGTCGCGGGTCTTGACAACCCCATCGCCCACTCGGCGGATGCTGCATCGCTGCTAGCGCAGGGGCGCATGTGGGCCGGCCCGGATGGCCGATGGGCGGCGGTGGATCGGGGGCTGGCCTTCGCAAACTCGGCGCTGCGGGATTCACAGTCAGTGTTTGAGGCGGTCTCCATCAGTGCTCCCGCTGATCTGACGCTATCCTCGAGCCGAGGCGAAGTCCCGCTTTCCATCACCAACGACTCAGGTGCCGACCTCGAACTCAGGATCACGGCCATCGGCGACGGCCTGCTCGCCAATGATGAGCCAAGGACGCTACAGATTCGACCCCAGGAGAACTTCATCACGGTCCCGGTCGACCTCGAATCCTCGATCTCGGGCCGCTTGGGCATCGAGATTTGGGCTGGCGAGCTCAGGCTCGCACATGCCGAGACGACCGTGCGTGCCTCCTACATCGACAGGCTCGTCATCGTTGGCAGCGTGATCCTCGTGATGCTCGGCTTGCTGCTGTTCGTCCGAAAAAGAGTACTTCCGACCCTGCGTGCTGATAATATCTCAGGTAGTCAGAAGTGAACCGGCGGAAGAGCACATGAGAACCGTAGTCCTAGATACCAACGTTTTGCTTGCTGATCCGGCAGCACTGTTCGCTTATCCCGGTGCCAACGTCATTATCCCTGACCCGGTCCTCGGCGAGCTGGATAAGCTCAAGACATCAAGGGTGGACCCGGACCTCAGGTTCAGGGGGCGATTGGTCAGTCGTCACATATTCGAGCTTTCCGAAGGCGGTTCTCTCGCAGAAGGTGTGCCCCTGCCAGGCGGCGGCACTCTGCGGGTGATGTCTCTACCGTCCGACGCCATCATCCCCGACGGCCTTTCGCCCAGGAACACCGATGACCGGATACTGGCTGTCGCAAGCCTGGCTTGCGGAGACGGGTGCGATGGTCTCACGCTGGTCACGAACGACCTCAACATGCTGCTCAAGGCTCAATCCTTAGGCCTGGAGGTCGATAGGTACAGAGACGGCACCGACGACACCCCCGTCAAGAAGTATCTACTGCGGCCTGCGCAAAGGTACAAGATCCCCATCAGTATCCTGGCCATCTCGCTCGCGGTCTTCGTCGCAGTCTTGCTCTTGGCTATATACGGCTCAAGACTGGTTGCCCCACAGCCTCAGGCAGGGGTACCCGAGGAGTTCCTGCAATTGCTCAATGCGGAGCAGCGCAATGTCCTTGAGGACCTTCAGATACTCGCTACCAACCCTCACAACCCACAGGCATTGCTCGACATGGCGAACTACTACTATGCGCTCCGGGAGAACACGGGCGACCCACGATGGGGCCGACTGGCGATCCGATACTACGAGGATTACCTCGAGATCACCCCTGACGACGTCAACGCCAGAACCGAGCTCTCCGTGATGTACTTCCTCATCGGCCAGACGGACCGCGCCATCCAAGAGGTCTCGAAGGGACTCGAGGTGGAGCCGAATCACATCAGCGCGAATTTCAATCTTGGCCTGTTCTTCTGGCAGGGACGTAAGGATTTCGCTGGTGCCGAGGCACAACTGATGCGAGTGCTGGAGCTCACCGACGCCACCCCGAACTCACCCGATCACGGATTGCGACAGCAAGCAACCGCCGCCCTGGAACAACTTCGCCAAGAGGCAGAAGCTGCTGGAGCCCCGCTGCCTGACGAGACTACCGAAGGAGCCACCTTTTGAGCGACATCGAGCAGATAGACATTGCGATCATCGGCGGCGGACCGGCTGGTCTGACTGCGGCCATCTACGCTGGGCGGGCTAGGGCGAAAACCGTCGTTTTCGAGCGAGGCATACCCGGCGGGCAGATCACGACCACAGACATGGTCGAGAACTACCCAGGTTTCCCTCAGGGAATCTCAGGCCAGCAGCTCGGCGATTTGATGCTTGCACAAGCCGAGGAGTTCGGGCGAACTACTACTATGCGCTCCGGGAGAACACGGGCGACCCACGATGGGGCCGACTGGCGATCCGATACTACGAGGATTACCTCGAGATCACCCCTGACGACGTCAACGCCAGAACCGAGCTCTCCGTGATGTACTTCCTCATCGGCCAGACGGACCGCGCCATCCAAGAGGTCTCGAAGGGACTCGAGGTGGAGCCGAATCACATCAGCGCGAATTTCAATCTTGGCCTGTTCTTCTGGCAGGGACGTAAGGATTTCGCTGGTGCCGAGGCACAACTGATGCGAGTGCTGGAGCTCACCGACGCCACCCCGAACTCACCCGATCACGGATTGCGACAGCAAGCAACCGCCGCCCTGGAACAACTTCGCCAAGAGGCAGAAGCTGCTGGAGCCCCGCTGCCTGACGAGACTACCGAAGGAGCCACCTTTTGAGCGACATCGAGCAGATAGACATTGCGATCATCGGCGGCGGACCGGCTGGTCTGACTGCGGCCATCTACGCTGGGCGGGCTAGGGCGAAAACCGTCGTTTTCGAGCGAGGCATACCCGGCGGGCAGATCACGACCACAGACATGGTCGAGAACTACCCAGGTTTCCCTCAGGGAATCTCAGGCCAGCAGCTCGGCGATTTGATGCTTGCACAAGCCGAGGAGTTCGGTGCCGAGATCAAGCCCTTCATCTCCGTCACCAAGATCGAATCCGAAGGCCAGGACTTCCTGGTAACCACCTCTGAGGATGAGCGGTACCTGGCGAAATCCGTCATCGTTGCGACGGGTGCAGTGCCCAGGAAACTCCACATTCCTGGAGAAGCCGAATTCACCGGCCGAGGGGTCTCGTGGTGTGCGACGTGCGACGGAGCGCTCTTCAGAGACAAGGTCGTCGCAGTAGTAGGTGGCGGTGACGCTGCGATCGAGGAAGCCCTGTTCCTGACCAAATTCGCCGCCCGAGTACACGTGGTCCACCGCAGAGATGAACTTCGCGCCACCAAGTGCATCCAGGAGAAGTGCTTCGCCAACGATAAGATCGAAGTGCACTGGAGCAGGGCGGTCCGCGAGATCCAGGGTAGCGACAGCAAGGTTCAATCGGTGATTCTGGCGTCTACCAAGGGCGAAGCGGATGTGGTTCTCCCCTTGGACGGGGTGTTCATATTCGTTGGAATCGATCCGGTCAACGAATTGGCAATTGACGTGCTCGACTTGGACGATGCCGGGTATATCAAGATAGACCATGACGGTCGCACCTCGTGGCCGGGCATATTTGCCGCAGGTGACGTGACCGATTCGGAGCTAAAGCAAGTCATCACCGCTGCCGCGAAAGGCGCTTCTTCGGCGTTTGAAGCGGTCAGGTATATTGATGAGAAGGTCTGTGCTATCTAGATCGACGGATGCATGACAACGAGAGGAGACTGGAATACATGGGAGAGCTAGTAAAGGTCACGGATGCCAGCTTCGAGGCAGATGTGACGAACAGCAGCGTGCCGGTGGTCCTCGATTTCTGGGCACCATGGTGCGGGCCGTGTCGGATGATGGAGCCTGTACTGGCAGAGGTCGCCTCGGAGTATGGCGATAAGCTGCGAGTGGCGAAGCTGAACGTCGATGAGAACCCTGGAATCGCAACGCGCTTCGAGATCCTCTCGATCCCGACCCTGCTCGTCTTCGTCGATGGACAGGTCGTCAAGAAGCTCGTTGGCGCGATGCCGAAGAAGAAACTCGTAGAGGAACTGACGCCCTTGATGGGCTAGGAGGCAAAGGGGCGAATATGTGCGAGAAAGGGCTGAACGCCGAGCAGTTCCAGTTCATGATCAAGCAGGCTGATGACTCACTGGCGATGTCGCAGCAGTGGCTCGAGCAACTCCACCACCTTGCGGACCATGCCGCTTTGCGTGATGCGAGCGTGGCGCTCGCACAAGCGACGGTGCTGCTCGGCGAGACGCGAGCCAAACTCGAGCATGCGGTCGACATGCTCGATGTTGCTCCCAGCGCATCCGTGACCGTGAAGCGGATCTAGGTATGCGCACATCGGATACCCGGCAGGACCGATGAAGAAAGCGAAAGCCTCCAAAAAGGCCGTCGTGCACAAGCGAGTCAGCGATGTTGCGCCCACATACTTCGAGTGCCCGGAGTGTGGTTATCTCACGGCCGACCCCAAGTTCGGCTCACATGAGATCGCCTGCCCGGTGTGTGCCGCGTTCGGGGATAGCCGAAGGACGTTCCCCACGGATCGCCTCAGGAGACTTGATTCTCGGATCCGCGCATACTATCGCGAATCCGAACACGAGATCGTGGTCATCTTGGCCGAGACCTTCCTTGAGTCGATCTTGGAGGACATCATCGACCGGATACTGACCGCCCAAGGGGCAAGCCTCAACGTCAGGGAGTTGGTTTTCGACAGCCAGCGATCCATCGGCGCGCGGATCGGACGTCTGTTCCCGAGCTTGGTGGGCGAGTCCTTCGAAGACGTAGCCGCCGAGCTCGGGTTCCGCGATTTTCCTCGGCGGTGGCGGGCGACTCGAGCCGTTCGCAACGCGTTCATCCACGACTCGCCGTTCCGAGGTCCGCAGGAGGCACTTACTTCGAAGGACTCCGACACGGCGATGGAGCTACTCGACCAGGCATACGCGCTGTTCGTCCTGATCAACAACCGCTTCGTGGCGGGCAGCTTCCCCAAAACCCCACAACAGAAGCACGGCTGATCACAGGGCGCCGCCGATGCAGACCCAAGCCCTGAAGGTCCACATAACCGGCATCGTCCAAGGCGTCGGATTCCGCCCGTTCGTGTACAACCTGGCGGTCCGACTTGGGATCGTGGGCTGGGTCATCAACTCCAGCGACGGAGTCCACTGCCTGATCCAAGGTAGCCCCGAGTCATTGCGAGACTTCCTCGAAGCGCTTCGGCGAGAAGCTCCACCGATGTCGGTGATCGAGGACATAACTGCCGAAGATGCGCCACCCGGGGATTTCGGTGGCTTCACGATCGGGGAGTCACAGGCCGTGGCGGACGCCATTACGCTCGTGTCGCCCGACATTGCGACGTGCGATATGTGTGTGAGCGAGCTGTTCGACCCGGCGGACAGGCGATCGGGTTACCCGTTCATCAACTGCACCAACTGCGGTCCTCGCTTCACGATCATCGACGACGTGCCGTACGATCGTCCCTCGACGACCATGAAGGTCTTCGGGATGTGCCCGGATTGCTCGGCCGAGTACGCCGATCCGGCCGACCGTCGGTTCCACGCTCAGCCTGACGCTTGCTTCGTTTGCGGCCCGCGTCTGTACCTCAACGTCACGAACCCCGAGGCCGGCGACAACCGATCTCAGGCGGGCTCCTGGGAGTGGACGCCGGATGTCGAGTCGGTGCCGCGCCCTCATCGTGACGGCGGCTCCGAGCGAAAGCGCAGCAACGACATCCTGACAGCGGTGATCTCCCTGCTCGAAGAGGGCGCCATCATCGCAATCAAGGGGCTGGGCGGATTCCACCTTGCGTGCGACGCAAGCAACGAGTCGGCGGTCAAGCGACTCCGAGAACGCAAACACCGCTGGGGCAAGCCGCTTGCGGTCATGGTGCCTGATCTCTCCTCGGCGGGTAGGCTGTGTGTGGTGAGCGATGCCGAGGAAGCCCTGCTCGCCGGCACCACGCGGCCCATCGTCCTCATGCGGCGCCACGACGGCGAAGGCGGACTCGCTCCGTCGGTAAGCGGCGACCTGCCCGAGATCGGCGTGATGCTGCCGTACACTCCCCTGCATCACCTGCTCCTGGCGCGAATGCGCAGGCCGCTCGTGATGACTTCGGGCAACCTGTCGGAGGAGCCGATAGCGACCGGGAACGCCGAGGCGCTCAGCCGCCTGGCGCGCATCGCCGACGGCTTCCTGCTACACGACCGCGACATCCACTCCCGCTACGACGACAGCGTGTTCCGCGTGGTTGCAGACGTCGTGGAGCCGGTCCGCCGCGCGAGAGGCTACGCTCCCTATCCCCTGCGGTTGCCCGGGCGGTCGCAGGTCGACATACTCGCCGTAGGCCCCGAGCAGAAGAACACGTTCACGCTAGTCAGGGCCGAGCACGCCTTCGTATCGCAGCACATCGGCGATATGGAGAACCGCCAGACCCTTGAGCACTTCGAGCAGACGATCGATCTCTACAGCAAACTCTTCCGGGTGAAGCCGCAGCTTGTCTCCCACGACCTGCACCCCGAGTACCTCTCGACCAAGTACGCAACGCAGCTCGATCTGCCGAAGGTCGGGGTCCAACACCATCACGCCCACGTGGTCTCAGTCACCGCGGAGCACGCGCTCTCTAGCCGGGTCACCGGAATCGCATTCGACGGCACCGGCTTCGGAAGCGACGGACGGATCTGGGGCGGGGAGGTTCTGCTGGCCGACTGGAGCGAGTTCGAGCGGTTCGCGCACCTGGCGTATGTGCCCATGCCCGGAGGCGCGGCTGCAATCCGCAGGCCGGCGCGTATGGCGATCGGGACCCTGCACGCGACCGGACTACTGGATCACCCGGGAGCCGGCCCCTTGCGGCAGCGCCTGCGCGAAGGCGAAGAGGAGTTGCTGCTCAAGATGGTCGACCAGGGCATCAACTCTCCGCTCACATCGAGTATGGGTCGGCTGTTCGACACCGTCGCCGCCATCGCAGGCGTGCGTGACGACGCCGCATACGAGGGCGAGGCCGCCATCGAGCTCGAAGCTTGCGCCGACCGCTCAGAGGCTGGTGCTTACGCATTCGGGTTTCTCGGCGATGGGGAAGCCACCGTGGTCGATCCCGAGCCCGTGCTGCGGGCAGTGCTCGATGACGTAGCTCGCGGCGTGTCAGCTGCGGTCATCTCGGCGCGCTTCCACGCTGCTGTGGTTTGCGTTATAGTCGACCTTGCCAGACGGGCGGCAGATCTCACCGGCGTACGAGACGTCGCTTTGTCCGGCGGAGTGTTCATGAACCGCATAGTGCTGGAGGGGGCGTTGCGAGACCTGGGCGAAGCTGGATTCTCGGCGCTCACCCACAAGCGGCTGCCCACCAATGATGGCGCTGTGTCGTTCGGCCAGGCGGTCGTCGCCTGGACCAGAAGCAGGCAGTGATGAGCCCCGTGAGCTACGGCGGATCATCCCGGCAAAGGAGGTAAGGGAGCATGTGTCTGGCAATTCCCGCGCAGATCACCAGCATCGGTGATCACAACATGGCCGAGATCAACATCCTCGGCGTCACCCGGCATGTCAGCCTGGATCTGATTTCCGAAGGTAGCGTTGGCGATTGGGTGCTCGTACACGCTGGTTTCGCGATCCAGGTCGTCGATGAGGAGTACGCGAAGGAGACCCTCGAGATCCTCAAGGCCATCAATGTCGTCGAAATGGATGAACCGGAGCCTCTCAAAGAGGAGGCCTGAGCATGGATCTCAACACATTCCGCGACCCACAGATCGCCCGCGGGCTAATCGAGGCAATTCGCGCCGTCCCCACAGGCCCGGTCAAGTTCATGGAAGTCTGCGGAACCCACACCGTCGCCATCGCCAAGTTCGGGCTGCGGGCAGTGATGCCCGAGTCCATCACGCTGATGTCTGGACCCGGATGCCCTGTCTGCGTGACCCCCAACCGTGACATCGACATCGCCGTCGAGTACGCCCGCCAGACCGACGTGATCGTCGCCACCTTCGGCGACATGATGAAGGTCCCGGGTTCCTACTCCTCGCTCTCTGCCGAGAAGGCCGACGGCCGCGATGTCCGCATCGTCTACTCGCCCCTTGACGCCCTGCAGATCGCAGAGAGTAACCCCGACAAGCTCGTCGTGTTCATCGGCGTTGGCTTCGAGACCACCGTCCCGCTGATCGCGGCCGCCATCGTCCGCGCGCAGGAGAGCGGGATCGCGAACTTCGCGGTCTTCTCGGCGCACAAGACCGTGCCCGAGGCGCTGCGAGCGCTTGTGAACGACCCGCAGGTGGCCGTTCGCGGACTCATCCTGCCAGGCCACGTCTCCACGATCATCGGCGTGCAGCCATACCGCTTCCTCGCCGAGGAATTCGGGGTGCCCAGCGTGATCACCGGATTCGAGCCGCTCGATGTGCTGCAAGGCATCTACATGCTCGCCAAGCAGGTCGCCGAGGGGCGCGCCGAGATCGAAACGGCCTACACGCGCGCGGTTCCGCCGGATGGCAACCCGTCGGCGATTGCCATGATGGAGCGCGTGTTCGAACCGGCGGACTCCGAGTGGCGTGGCATCGGCGTGATACCCGCCACCGGCCTGGCGATCCGCCCCGAGTTCGCTGACTTCGACGCCATGCGGCGCCTTGAGGTCACGCCGCCTGAGGAGCGCAGCACTCCGGGCTGCCAGTGCGGAGAGGTGCTACGCGGGATCACGTTGCCATTCGAGTGCAAGCACTTCGGACGGGCTTGTGTGCCTGAGCATCCGGTGGGGCCGTGCATGGTCTCCTCGGAAGGTTCATGCGCCGCCTACTACCGCTACACCGACTACGGCAAGCAGACGACTACGCCCGCCTCGGCGGAGTAGACGGACGCGCGAGCCATCTGGATCAGGACCCCTAGGAGGATCGATGCTTTCAGACAAGATCGTGCTGGCGCACGGGAGCGGCGGGACGTTGATGCGCGCGCTCATCGAGGAGCTTTTTGTCGAGCAGTTCG
The DNA here is from genome assembly GCA_023488435.1 of Actinomycetota bacterium. NCBI lineage: Bacteria > Bacillati > Actinomycetota > Actinomycetota bacterium. The sequence continues at coordinate 22,984 of JAMDCK010000051.1, read as the reverse complement.
CCGACCCCGAGCTCAGCCGCATGGATGACGCGGCCTCTCTTGCCGTGACCGGGTCGAGGATCGCCATGTCGACCGACACCTACGTGGTGAGCCCGATCTTCTTTCCGGGCGGCGATATCGGCAGGCTGGCCGTGTGCGGGACCGTCAACGACGTTGCCACATCCGGGGCCGTGCCACTCTACCTCTCCGTCGGATTCATCCTCGAGGAGGGGCTTCCCATCGCCGATCTCAAGCGGGTGTTGGTCTCGATGAGCGAGGCGGCTGCCGAGGCAGGCGTACGCATCGTCACCGGTGACACCAAGGTCGTCGAGCACGGTCACGGGGACGGGGTCTACATCAACACGACTGGCGTGGGAGTCCTCGCCGATGACGCTGAGCGCAGAGCCGCCAACTGCAAGCCCGGCGACAAGGTGCTCCTCTCAGGAACCCTCGGGGACCACGGGATCGCTGTCGTCTCGCAGCGCGAAGGGCTCGCTTTCTCGACCGACATCCGCACCGACGCCGCGCCACTCAACCACCTCGTGGCCAACGTCATCGAAGCGGCTCCGGCCGCCCGGTGCTTCCGCGATCCCACCAGGGGCGGCCTAGCGAGCGCGCTGAACGAGATTGCGGTAGCCTCGGAAGTCTCGATCGTGGTGGAGGAAGCCGCTGTACCCGTCCGCGCGCAGGTGCAGGGCGCTTGCGAGATGCTCGGATACGACGTCTACCAGGTAGCCAACGAGGGCAAGATGATCGCAGTCGTACCTGCCGAGCAGGCCGAAGCGGCGCTCGAAGCCATGAAGCGATCCCCCTACGGCGAGGATGCGGCCATCATCGGCGTTGTCGAAGAGAGTGCTCCAGGCAAGGTCTATGTGAACACCCGATTCGGGTCGACGCGCATCATGGACATGCTAGTCGGCGAGCAGCTGCCCCGGATCTGCTGATCATTCACACAATCGGGTCTGCGTTTCTAGTACACTTCCAGGAATGACTTCAGTCGCGAACCTGAGCCTTTCCGGCATCAACCGCATAGCGTTGGCCGCAACCATTTGGGGATCGATCGGCGTATTCGCCCGAGCGATCGACGCACATCCCGCGGTCATCGTGTTTTGGCGGATACTTTTCGCCGCTGTGGCGATTGCAGCGGTCTCAGCCGGAGCCAAGCGATTGTTCGCTTTCTTCGCACTCTCGCGCCGCAAGCAAACCGCCGTCGCGGCCATGGGCTCCCTGCTCGCACTTAACTGGATTCTGTTCATGGGCGCGTTGCAGCTGGTGGATGTTGCGGTGGCCGTCCTTTTGGCCTACTGCGGACCGATATTCGTAGCTGCTCTGACTCCGTTTGTCATGCGAGAAGCGTTCGACCGGCGCGTGATCGTGCCTCTTCTCATCGGGCTAACAGGCACGACCATCATCATCGCCCCGAAAGGTCTGGAGATCGCAGGCGGAACCCAGATGCTTGGAGCTGGGATGGCTTTTGCTTCGGCGATCACCTACGCCGCACTGATTCTGAACACGAAACGCCTGCTCAAAGGCATTCCGGTGACTACCTACATGCTGGGCCAATACGTTGCCGCCACCATACTCTTGCTGCCCGCCGTGTTCCTCCTCGATGGCCCTTCGGCCCCGATCGAGTGGGGAGCGCTGCTAGTCCTGGGCGTCGTGCATACCGCACTGACCGGCCTGCTCTTCCTGTCCGGTCTTCGGAAGGTCCGACCCGACCATGCTGCGATCATCACCTACGCGGAGCCGCTGAGTGCGGTCGTCTTCGCCGCCGCCTTCCTCGGAGAGGGCCTGACTGTTTGGGTGGCGCTCGGAGGGCTGGCGATCGTGGTCGGAGGCATCATGGTTGCGAAGATGCGCTCGGAAGCCACTGTTGAAGGCCCCCCGCTCTTACTGGACCAGCCCGAAGAAACCGATCCGATTCGGGAAAATACCTCATATAAGCCGCACTCCAAGCCCCCAGACGGAGGAGACGCATGATTGCGATACAGCGACTGATCGAAGCGGATGCCGTCAGCAGGCTCGTTAGGCGCGACGCGTCCTTGTTCGCCCCGGACTTCGAGAAACGCAAGTCGATATCGAACCGGCTTGGGTGGACCGACCTCGCCGAAAGAGGCGACCTTCGAGCGCCTCTCGTTGAGACTCTCAAGCGCGCCATCACTGAGGAGGGTGCGACCGACGTAGTCCTTTTGGGTATGGGGGGATCGTCCCTTGCGGCACTCGTGTTCGAGCGTGTGTTCGGCACTCAGGTCGAGGGCCTGAAGCTCCACGTCCTCGACACAGTGGATCCTCAGACTGTGGCGAAGCTGATGGCCGAACTCACCCCTGCGAACACGTGGTTCCTGCTCTCGAGTAAGTCAGGGGCCACCATCGAGCCCCTCTCGCTCTACCGAGTCTTCCGGGCGTGGATGAACGAACATATGGAGGGGCCAGCCGCAGGCAAGCGCTTCGTTGTCATCACCGATCCTGACAGCCCAATGCAGGCCCTGCGCACCAAGGAGTTCATGCGCATGGCTATCAACGCACCAGCCAACGTGGGTGGGCGCTACTCGGCGCTGAGCCTTTTCGGCCTGACCCCCGCCGGCCTGCTCGGTGTCGACCTGAAGGCGCTGCTCAAGGTGGCGCGCGCCATGGAAGTCGAGTGCGCCAAACCCGCCGAGGAGAATCCAGCCGCTAAACTAGCCGCCTGGATCGCGGACAACCACACTGACGGCCGCGACAAGCTGACGTTCATCGCATCGCCCGGGCTCGAATCCTTCGGCCTGTGGGTCGAGCAGCTTGTCGCCGAGTCAACCGGTAAGAGCGGAATCGGGGTCGTGCCCGTCATCGCCGATCCTGCAGACGATCTTGCCGGGTTGGGCTCAGACCGCGCGGTATTCATCATGCGCGATGCGAACGACCCTGCACTAGCCGAGCTGACTGCCGCCCTCCAAGGAGCCGGGCATCCCGTCTTCGAAGTGACTATCGACGACCGGCTCGCCCTAGGTGCAGAGTTCGTGCGCTGGAAGTACGCCACCGGCTTGCTCGGCTTCTTGATGGGAATCGACCCGTTCGACGAGCCCAACGTCTCCGAAGCCAAGCAAGCGACCCTGGAGGTGCTCGAAGGCAAAGCATCCCCTCCTCCTGCCGTCGTCGACATCGACGGAGTTTGGCCCGCATACGCCGGAGTCTTCGAGGGGGCCAATCCACCAGCGGACCTGACGTCCGCTCTCGCCCCGCTTGCCGCCACTCGCCGTCCGGGGGATTACTTAGCGGTGCTGGTGTACCTTCCCTACGACGACGCACTGGTCGAACCGCTGAGAGCCGCGCTTCGCAAGGTGACCGCAACGACCACGATCCCATCCATCCTGCAGTTTGGCCCCCGCTACCTGCACTCCACCGGGCAGCTCCACAAGGGTGGACCCGACAACGGCGCCTTCCTGGTGATCACCGCGCGGGATAAGACGCGGATCCCTGTACCTGGAAGCCCTTACACGCTGGGCGAACTGTATCGCGCCCAAGCAGAGGGTGATTTCATGGCCCTAGGTGCCCATAACCGACGAGTGATGCGCCTCGATTTGCCTGACACCCGAAAACCGACTATCGCGCGTCTCGCGTTAGCAATCGAAGCAGCCCTCGGCTGAATTGTAGCTACAAACCTAGAGCCCTCTTCAGCGCAGGGACTCTGCGGCGCGACACCGGCACCTGGGTTCCAGCGCGGTCCGATAGCGTCAGCAGAAGGGTGCCGCCGTACATCGGTACCACTTCCTTGACCTGCCCCAGGTTCACGAGATACCTGCGATGCACTCGGAAGAATCCGCTGGCATCAAGCTTCCGTTCGAGCTGAGCAAGCGAGTTGGTCGAGAGGTACCGCTCGGCATCTGTGTGCAAGTACGCGTAGTCGTCCTTGGCCATGACGTAGTAGACGTCCTCTACCTGCAGCAGCAGCTTCTTCCCCGCTTTCTCAACAGAGATCCGCTCCACCTTCACCGGAGCTATCTCGGCAGGAACCAGACGAGCGAGAGCCTGCTTGAGGCGCGAGAGATCCACGGGCTTCATAAGATAGTCGGTCGCAGCCACCTCGAAAGCCTTCACGGCATGCTCGCTGTGTGCCGTCACAAAGATCACCGCCGGCGGACGCTCGAGTTGGGCGAGAATCTCTGCCAGCTCGATCCCAGAGACTCCAGGCATGTCGATGTCGAGAAAGACGACATCGTAAGCGATTGCCCTGATGAGCTGAGATGCCTCCGAGGCATTGGACGCCTCGCCGACGACCTCTACCCCCCCGGCCTCGTCCAACAGATATCGAAGCTCCGAACGGGCGGGTGCCTCGTCGTCAACAACCAGAGCTTTCAGTGTCACTGTAGGCCTTTCGTCTCAAGATCCACGCCGCGAATGATCAGCTTGACCGTCGTCCCAACGCCTTCCACGCTTTCGACTTTGAGCCCAGAACCTGGTCCGAAGTGACCCTTCAATCTGTCGTGGACGTTTGTCAGGGCGATGCCCATCCCTACGCCGATGCCCGGTTCCAAGATGTGCGGCAGTCTGTCTTCGGAGATTCCGATCCCGTCGTCTATCACCGAGAGGGTCAGGACGTCGTCCTCGATGCTCGCCACGACTTGGATGTGAAGCGCCGCCTCGGCTCGCATTCCGTGTTGGATGCAGTTTTCGACTACAGGTTGAACGATAAACGCGGGTACGGGGAAGTGCAAGACCCGCGGGTCTATGTCCTCCGCTACCACGATTCGCTCCCCGAACCTTGCTCGTTCGAAGTGAAGGTAGGTGCGGACATACTCGAGTTCCGATTGAAGCGCGACCGGTTCCTCGCTGGTCTCAAGGGTACGCCTGTAGAAGTGCGCGAACTCCCGTAGCAGCTCCCGTGCGTGGGGTGGATCCGTTCGTATCAACGAGGCGATTGTGTTGATCGTGTTGAACAGAAAATGTGGGTTGATCTGCGCCTGGAGGGCTTTGAGTTCCATGCGATACGCCAGTTCTGTCTGGCGCTCCAGTTCCGAAAGCTCGAGTTGCGTGGATAGCAGGCGCGCAAGGCCCTCGGCCATAGCCAGCTGCGTCTCGTTCAGGAGATGAGGCGCAGTGTAGTAGAACTTCAGGGTCCCGCAAGCCTGCCCTCGCATCTCAAGCGGCACAATGATGGCTGCCCGCAGGGCGCAATTGTAGTCGGGGCATCCGATATCCTCCCTCAGCGGAATTACAGCATGCTCTCGTGTATCCAACGCTTGATGGGTAGCCTCGGTGAGTATCAGGCCGCCCACGAGGTGATGGTCTTCGCCGACCCCTGCGAAGCCGAGCACCCGCTCGGTGTCGGTGATTGCAACCGCAGCCGCCTCAGTGTGTTCCAGCGTTATCTGACAGACAGCCTGGGCGCTCTGTTCGGTAAGCCCCTTCCGAAGGTGCGCCAGACTTTGGTTCGCGATCTCCAAGATGAGATGCGATTGTCGTGCCCTGAGATGATCCGGTCGCAGGATGAACCTCATTACCACACTGCCCAGCGCAACCGCCGAAAGGCCACCCAGAGCCAACGCCATCATCCATCGCGGTTGATCGATCGCGATGAATCCCCATGCCGCCACAATCGCAAGAACCGTCACACCGAACAGGAGCAACATGTCAGTGACCAGGGTGCGCCGCGACATCATCAATGCTTTGAACTTACTCACTCTTTGCATGTGGGGCCGATCATCAGTGAGAGCGTCTCTTCGAGCTCGATTCCGCCGTGCCGTGCGTACAGCGACCTCGATACGTGGTCGTCGATCCGGGCACACAGGCTCATGCTGCGAGCACCTGTTCCCGCCAGGGTACGTCCCGCCTCCGCCAGCAGAGATGACCCGAAGCCCTGACCCCTGAACTCAGGCGCCACCGCAATCCGTCCAAGGGTCGCACAGCCCCGGATAACCTCTGTGTGAGTATAACCGATGACTCGGGGCCCATCAGTCGCCACCGTGAGCCTGCCGCTCGATGCCAGCGCCTCCAAGTAGCGGCGATCGTATGCCCAGAACGGGTCGAAGCAGTTCGAATCCAGGTCGTAGATCGCTTGAATATCTCCACTGCACGCAATCCGCAAAGCACACTCTGCCGAAGTGCCGGATGCCCTTCGCCGAAGATGCCGCAGCTCAATGCGTACGACCACAAGCTCCTCGTGCAAACACATCCCTGCAGCCTCGTAGACGGTGGCACGAGCGGAGTCGACCATCGGGCTCAGAAGCTGACGAAGGCCGTGCGAGTCCGCTGACTCTCGGACTGCTTCTAGAACTGCGGGGACCTCGGCATCCCGGACCCGTAAAGTGCGAATCGCAAGGATGTCCAGGGCCTCCCTCCATCGCCCGACGACCACATCCCGCCGCTCATCGACCTCGCCCGGCGCCTCGTCCCAATGAATTGCCCAGTTCACAGGAGCGCTGCCAGCTCACTATATGCAAGCCAGGTCCCCGCAAATGCGAGGAACACCCCGAACCCAGCCCGCACTGTCTGATCGGCGGCCACCGAAGTGAGCCATGCCCCCATCAAAGCGCCCGGTACCGACCCTATAGCCAATCCAAGTGCCAGCGACACATCCACGTTTCCCAGCAGATGATGAGCTACCGCCCCAGGCATCGCCAAACCGATCACTCCGGCCAGACTTGTGCCTATCGCTCGCTTTATAGGGTAGCCAAAATGCCTTACCAGAATCGGTACGATGACTATCCCTCCCCCTATCCCGAGCAGGCCCGAGAGTAGCCCTGCGAACACTCCTGTGAGTCGCAGCGGCCACACGCCCCGCACCCCTCCCTCGGCAGGCCCTGAAGTGACATGTGGATCCACAGGCTTACGCAGGAAGCTCGCCGAGGTCACCACAAGAAGCCCCGCAACGAGCAGCAATACAACACTGTGCCCTAGCACTGTACCCAGACCGGCTCCGGCGATAGCGGCCAACATCCCCCAGCCGACGATCGTGGGTACGACAGAGAGGTCGACTTGGCCCCTTCGCAGATGCGCCCAAAGTGCCACTGCAGCAGTGAGTATCACCACGAGTAGCGATGTGCCAACCGCCACAAGTCCTGGATATCCGAGCACCAGCCGTGCAGCTGGTGTTGTGATCATGCCGCCACCGACCCCAAAAGCCCCGGAAAACACACCGGCTACAAACCCTGACACAGCTGCCAGGATCGGCTCGAGCACGTTCAGTCGCTCCGAATGACGGGGAAGCGCCCCGTTATCGCTGTTCGGTCGATCTGACGCTCACCGGTGAACAGTGGCCTAAGAGCGATATCGTCCCAAATCCTATCCATCAGCATGGGCCAGCGTCGTTGGAAGTCGAAGTAGTGCTGGCAGTGCTCGAGCGAGTAACGGGACGCGTCCTTGAGAGCCACTCGGGCGACCTTGAGGTACTGACCGCCACCTCGCTGCGACAGACCGCGCAAAACAGCGGTCGCCATCGCCCTAAGCGGAACAAAAGAGTCAAGGAAGGGACCCGGATACGGCATCATCGATTCAGGTGTGACCTGCCGAAGGTCGACCTGAGACTTAGCGAACTCCAGCTTGCGGTGCTCGTAGATGAAGCGATAGACGTCTTGGCGGAAGTGCACTGCCGGATTCGCTGGCTGAGGGGGTTGATGGATGACATGCCACTCTCCATCGAGGAAGACATCGCCGCCATGCATCCTAGCGTTGATAACATAGTCGATATCCTCGCCACGCATGACCCAAGGATCGAAGCTGACGTTGCAGAACATGTTCTTGTGCAGTGCCAGGCAGCCGCCGAAAGCGATTGAGCTCGGCTGAATCCTCGGCGGTGCATCGACCTTCGAAAGAGCCTGATTGACGGCATCCTCCTGACGCCAGAATATGTCAGACCAGTGCGGCAGGGTCTGACGCTGATAGCGCCCATCTGCATCCGTGTAGTACCCAGTCTTGGCAAGCACAGGCTTGCCATCGGGCATTTTATCGCCCAGTCCTTCCATTGCTACTTTCAGGAAGTTGGAGTCTGTGATGATCTGGTCGTCATCGAGGAAGACAACACTCTCATAGCCGAGAACCGCAGCCGCCATCAGGCCGACATTGCGCACCGCGCCGTAGCCGACCAGGCTCACTCCATCGATCATGTCGGCGAATTCGAGCTGTTCGAGGCGCCGATGCAGTGACCCAAGTTCAGCTGGGCCGAAGACCAGCGCATCAATCGAGGGGAAGTCCTCCAAAATCTGCCGTACCTTGTCCTCGGCAGCATGCTCGATGCCGGGGTCGGTTGCTGCAACGATAAGCACGACTCGGCCGAGGCCCTCGACTCCCTCTAGGGATCGCAGGCAGTCGGGCAAGGTCCCGTCGGAGTCGATGGGAGTAGGATGATCGTAGACTGTCAAAGGATTCTCAGATATCCGCGCTCTTCGGCGAGTCCAGAACGTCGGTATTATCACGCAGGGTTCCACAGGCACTCCTGGTTCGTCGGGATGGTTCGATTTCTATTCGGTTAATCGATGGAACTCTTCATGTCATGATACCGCCTACCGAGGATGCAGTCAGGCATCCGGGCGATCTTCGCCCGGTGATCCCGGGCGAGTCAGGCAGCGCTGTACGGCCTCTTCCAGGACTCGATAGGGGCGGACGCCGATCAGAAGTTCATTGCAAATCAGTGCCGCCGGCGTCGAATCGACCCCCAAGTCTAACGCAAACTTCCGAAATCGGCTCAGCCTAGCGTCGTACTCGCCGTCATCCCACGCTCTCTTGACCTCGCGCTCCCGAAGTCCATGGCGCTTGCCGATGTCGAGAAGCACCTCTCGGCTGCCGATATCCAGCGCATGCTCGAAATACGCCGAGAAGATTGCTGCGTGTAGCTCCGCGTGAAGTTCCTCCCCGCCATCCCTGCCGATCTCGCTCAGGGCCATAGCCAGGTGAGTGCTTGGGGTGAACTCAGGCATCACCATCTTCGCACCCTCCCCAGCAGCTTGCCGCAGGATGTACTCCACAACTCGTTGGGAGTGCTCGGTGCTTGTCTCGGCGGTGTCCGGGGCGTGTTTCCCGACGGGCATCTGTGGACGCAGCTCGAAGGGGCACCTCACCATTTCGAGGTCGGATTCGCGCTTCAGCCTGTCGAACCTGAACCGGTCGACGAAGCAGAACGGTCAGGTGTAGTCGAAGAAAACCAGCAGACGAGGCTTCATGGTCGCAATCCCACCGATCCCTATCCTGGGGCCAGCTTCACCCTATCTCTTCCGGATCGCCTTGCGTCTAGCAGGGCGCCCTTCGCCGCCTTGAACAGCTGGTCGGCTTGACCAGTGTTTTCAGAAAGCGCCGCTACGCCCACACAGATGGAGGCCGGAGGCTCCGAACGCGTTCCGCCGCCAGATTCTGCTGACGCAGCTGCTATCAAGGTTCTCAGCTTCTCGGCGACAGCGAACGCTGCAGTCTTGCCGGTCGAGGGGAGAATGATGGCGAACTCTCCTCCAGCGATTCTTGCGAGATAGTCGGATTGTCTGACTTCGCCGAGGAGTTCGTCGGCAACGGCCTTGAGCGCCGAATCAGCAGTCGAAGGCATATCTGGGTCTCCGAAGCGCTCGAAGTCGTCGATCGCGATCATCAACAGCGACAGAGCAGCTCCGTACCGCTGTGCCCGCGCAATCTCCTCGTCCAGCCGCGTATCGAATGCACGGCGGTTCCACGCACCGGTGGGTCCGTCGATCAACGAATCCCGCTCCAGCCTTTCGATCGATTCAGCTTGCCGAGTCTTCTCCTGAGGCAGGCACCTCTCCCACTTCGAATGGGAGCGTATGACCGCGGCGGCGTGATCCGCGCACTTAGTGAAGCCGCAGGCTCCACAATCAATCACCTCGGCGATTGAGGCGAATCCACCCCTTCGCAGCTCTTCCTCGATCTGAGCCTGCGGGACCGCGCGCTCAAAGACTGGAATCGGCCGGAAGGATCTGCGCAAATCCACCGAAGGCAAATGTTTCAGAATCTCGCGCGTGCTCAAGCCGGGAGCGGCGTTCTTCTCGCGTTCGGTGGCGATGAGATTTCTCTTCGCGAATCCTGATAGTCGAGGGTTCACCGCAGGTCCGTCGATGCAGCTCTCGCAGTTCAGCATGTCGACGATTGTTGGGGCAGTCTCCCCTCTTGCCATCGCTGACAATAAGGCGTCCAGCTCATTTAGGCCCCGGACAGTCACGACCTGCTCGTCCATCTGACAGTGCTCCTGCAGCGTCTTTCTCGGGAACCCATCGGTCAACGAGATCTCTTTGGTCGGCATCGGTCTTCGCCCTGGCGAACTCGCAGTCGATTTGCTCTGCACCAAAGAGGAATTCTCCGCCAACAAGCACTCCAGTTCGGTGAAGTCGATCGCCACGTCCACAACGTCTCCGAAAGCCGGGTCGAATATCTCGTCTTTCCGCGCGTAGCATGGCGAGGCATAGACAACCGCTAGGTCTTCGTCGTACATCGCTCGAACGAGATGGGCCTGCGCAATGTACGGCGGCAATATGGGAGCTAGCGCCTTGCTCATGCCAGGGTGGAACTTGCGGATCCAATCGACCGCCACCGGACACGTCGACCGTAGAAGAAAAGCTCCTGTTTGTCGCGAGTGGGTCTTCTCATACTCTGCTGCCACCAGCTCCTCGCCCAGCAAAGTGCTCTCAACACTGTAGAACCCAAGGTTGAGCAGCGCCTGCTCAACTTCGATTGCCGAGCGCGGATGCAGCGCCGCAAGGTATTCCGTGGCCAACACTATGACGACCTTGTTCCCACTACCAAGAAGATCGCGGACCTTCGGCAGATCGTCCCTTACAGTGAACCTGCCCCGGGGACACCCCTGAACGCACATCCCACACTTTACGCAGCGCTCTTCGATGACTCGAGCACCGCCCTCTGCGACACTGATTGCATCGGCGGGACACGCCCTAACGCAGCCAAAACAGTGTTCACAGCTACCGACAGATTTGGCGAAGAGGAAGGCGTCCGGCGTCCGGACTTGCGGGCTGCCTACCTCAAATTGAAGTTCGGCATCCGCAGGTCCAGGCATCCAGAACCCTGCTCTAACTGATCTCACCGCACGCTCATCCCTTGTCGATCAAACCTGTGCGCCTCAATGTGGAGTAGAGTGGCCAGCCTAGGCCATACACCACTACCGCCTGTCCAATCCCAACCGAGGCGACTCCTAGTAGATACATCCCCAGCCAGCTCCCTTCCAAATCCAAGCCGAGCACAGGAACTGTGTAAAGCCCCATGCCGGCCAACAGTATAGGAAGATAGGCTGGCACAATCAGCGCATTGCTGACCACTGGTCCTAGCATAGCCAAAAGTGGCTTCCCGCGCATCTTCCAAGCCCAGGTGGCCCCCAGTAGCGTGGCGAGGGACCCGAATCCTACATCCAGCAGGGCTATAGGCCCCACCTGCGTGATGAGGTAGGCATTGGCAACAGCGGTTCCAATGGTCAGGCCAGGAATAGCCGCAGGCGTGAAGAGGGCGAGCACCGTCAGAGCCTCGCTAAGCCTGAACTGAACGAGTCCCCATCCCAAATACATGGGAAGGTTGAGAATCGCGAGGGTGAGTGCCGCATACAAAGCAGCGATGACCCCAGCTTGGGCCAAGAATCGGGAACGCATCAACGGGCCAGCCTTTCTTCGGGTTTTTGGGATTGTATCCGGGAACCGGCGAGTGTCCGATTTCCAGGACCCCATCATACCCGACCACGGGGCAATCTTAGAATGAAGACGCTCCCAACCCCGAGTGTGCTCTTGACTTCGATTGTTCCGCCCAATCCATCGATGATGGTCTTTGCAATCGGAAGACCCAGGCCAAAGCCGCCCGATCCCTGGGAACGCGAGATATCGGTTCGGTAGAATCGCTCGAATATGCTTGGGATATCCTCTTCAGATATGCCGATGCCAGTGTCTGACACCTCTATCACGATGGCCCCACGCTTGCACCTTGTCTGCAGGCTAACTGTGCCCTTCTGCGTGTACTTGGCGGCGTTGTCGAGCAAGATGGAGATGGCGTCTTCGATACGATCAGGATCCCCAACCATCATCAACCGACCTTCATCGGGGCCAACAAACTCCAGTCCCTTGGACATATATCTCGTGGCCGCAGCAGCTAGTATCTCCCTACATCTGGCGTTCAGATCAAAGCGCACGTTACTGATGCGCAAGGTCCTTTCGTCACGCACGAGGGCGAGAAGATCCTTCGATAGGCGAGCCATCCTGCCGGACTCCCTATCTATGGCAGCTATCGCTTCGGCCTGCACATCCGGATCGCTGTGGCCCCACTCTCTGAGGATGCTGGTGTAGCCCCTGATCCCAGCGACAGGCGTCGCGAGTTCGTGCGAGGCATCTGCGATGAAACGCGACTGAGCCTCCGATTTCCTCTGCAACCTGTCTAACAACGAGTTCAGGGAGCGAGCCAGCGCGGTTATCTCATGATCCCCCTCTTCAGGGAGGCGCACATCCAGCTTGCCGGTATCGATAGCGTCGGCAGCAATGCGCAGATTCTTGACGAGCCGCAGCACCCACGCCATGCTGTACTGCATTATCAGGATCATGGTGATGATCGACACCAGTGCCAAGACCGACATCGGCGGCCTGATCGCATCGATGATCTGCTCCTCGCGAGTCGAATAAGAAACGATGTCGAGAACCCCCCGGGAGCCGTCTGGCATCTCGATGGGGACGTGTGCAACATAGACTGGCAGGATCGCCTGCGTTAGGAGTCCACGCAGAGGCGCCTCTTCGGTTAGGGTCAAAAACTCGATCGAGCTGCCCCTCATGGCCGGCGCCCTGGACTGCTCGAGTCCCTCGACCTCGGTGGCGGTGTTCTCCCATACAAGATCAAGGTTCTGGTCGTACAGGGCGACCCGCACTTCTGGTACGGCCTCGCCAATTCGAACTCGCTCCAGGTATAAGGCCAGCTCGGCGTGAGAGGCCGCGCTTGGGTCAAGCTCAGCGGCTTCCTCGGCGAAGAGGCGGAGATGTAATTCTACGGTGCCCGTCAGACCATGAGCCATCTGCTGGAAACCGGTTTCGGCTACCCGGGTCATCCCGTCGTAAACGATCGTATAGGTGAGCAGCAGGATTCCGCCCAGGGTAAGGAGCGAGAACAGTACCGAGACTGCTAGCAGGCGTACCCTCAGTGTGAAGCGATGCACGCCATCAGCCTTTTGCGAAGAAGTAACCGACGCCTCGGATGGTCTGGATGATCGTGTTGTTGTGGTCCCCGATCTTGTTGCGAAGGTGGCAGACGAACACCTCGATGACATTGCTGTCCATCGAGTGTTGCCCTCCCCAGACCGACGTGATGATCTCGTCCCTCGAGATCACCCTGCCGGCGTTTGCGACTAGATAACTGAGCAGATCGTACTCTTTCGCGGTGAGGTCTAGGGGCTCTCCGTGCACCGTGGCCCGCCTAGAATCGGGATCCATGGCCACACCTGAAGCCTCCAACAAGGATGATCCGCGGACGTGCTCTGAGCGCTTCAGCAATGCTCGAACCCTAGAGAGGAGCTCGCTCATCTCGAACGGCTTTCGAAGATAGTCATCTGCTCCAGCATCGAAGCCGGTGACCAGATCGCTGGCTTCCGAAAGTGCAGTGAGCATTAGTATAGGAACCTCGTTGCCGCTCTCACGTATCTTGCTGGCTACTTCGAGTCCGCCGATACCGGGGATCATGAGGTCCAAGATGACGATGTCGGGGGATTCATTTTCGACGGCTGTCAGTGCCGCATGTCCGTCGGAGACCTTTACCACCGAGTATCCCTGATGGCTCAGCTCAAGCTCTACAGAGCCAGCTATCGTGTAGTCGTCCTCGACCAAAAGTACCTTTGCATCGCCCATCTCGGCTGCACCTCCACGTCGCCTCTAAAGAGATGTTATCACCAGATGCCGTGCTGGCAGCAAGATTCAGGGCAAGAGCGCTTCGGCAATCTGCACGGCATTGAGGGCGGCACCCTTCCGAAGCTGGTCGGCGACGACCCACATCGCAATCGAGTTCGGAGCGGAGCCATCGAGGCGCAGTCGGCCGACATACACATCGTCGCTACCCATCAGCATCGCCGGCATCGGATACTCAAGGCTCGCCGGGTCATCCAGCAGGGTTACGCCGGGGGCCTCGGCAAGCGCGCTACGCACGTCGGCCAGCGAAACCTCACTCTCGAATTCAACATTGATGGACTCGCTGTGACATCTCAGGACGGGAACCCTCACGCAGGTCGCGCTCACTTGTAGGTGCGGTGCGTGCATGATCTTCTGTGTCTCGACGACCATCTTCCACTCTTCCTTCGTGGAGCCGTCCTCGAGGAAGACGTCTATCTGCGGGATGCAGTTGAATGCGATCCTGTGTGCGAACTGTGAGACCGTGAGGTCCGCTCCACCCAGGAACTGGCCTGTCTGCGCGTAGAGCTCGTCCATGGCCGCCTGACCGGCGCCACTGGCAGCCTGATAGGTCGAAACGACCACTCGCTTAATCCGAGCCAATCTGGTCAGCGGTGCAAGCGTCACGACCATCTGGATGGTCGAACAGTTGGGGTTCGCAATCACCCCGCTGTGCAGCGCGATGTCCTCGGGGTTCACCTCCGGCACCACCAGCGGCACATCCGCATCCATACGAAACGCCGAGGAGTTATCAATCATCACCGCACCCGCACCAGTCACCGCCTGCCGAAACTCCTTGCTGACCGAAGCTCCAGCGCTGAAGAGCGCGATGTCGACACCCTCAAAGCTTCCCGGAGTCATCTCCCCAACGGTAAGCGTCGTATCACCGAATGGCAGAACGCGCCCTGCCGATCGCGCGGAGGCGAGAGCCCTCACCTCTGTAGCCGGAAAGTTTCGCTGGACCAGAATGTCGAGGATCTCGATGCCTACTGCACCTGTTGCGCCGGCGACAGCGACTACCGGCGAAGCGGGCATCCTGCGGTCCCAGATCATTTCAGGCTTCCTTGTCGTGGACAGAGCCTGCCTCGGCAGCAACCTGATCTCTTGCGAGCCCGAACGAGTCGTGCAAAGCGCGCACAGCGATTTCTGTCTGGTCTTCGGCGATCACGCACGAAATCCGGATCGACGAAGTCGAGATCATGTCGATGTTGACTTCCGCATCCGCCAGGGCGGCGAACATCTGAGCCGCCACGCCCGGGTGCGTCTTCATCCCAGCACCCACCAGCGAGATCTTTGCGATCGACTCATCGACGTTCCAAGATGGTGCACTGAGCTTGTTCGCAATCTGCTCGGTGCTACAGCGCGCCTTAGGCAGATCGTCCTTGGGCACGGTGAAAGAGATGTCCGTCGTTCCTTGTTCGGAGACGTTCTGGATGATCATGTCGACGTTGACGCCCGCCTCGGCCAGTGCTCCGAATACCGTCGCAGCGACTCCCGGGGTATCCGGCACCGCGCGTATCGTGACCTTCGCCTCGGATATGTCGTGTGTGACTCCCGAGATGATCGCCATCTCCATCTGGTCCTCGACCTCCTTCACGATCGTTCCTGCAGACTCAGTGAAACTCGAACGGCTATGGATGACCACGCCGTGATTGCGCGCGAACTCTACGCTCCGAAGCTGCAATACGCGGGCCCCGGAAGCCGACATCTCCAACATCTCCTCGTACGAGATCACATCGAGCTTGCGTGCGTCTGGGACGATCCGAGGATCGGCAGTGAATATCCCGTCCACGTCCGAGTATATCTCGCAACTGTCTGCACCAATGCCGGCTGCGACCGCTACCGCAGTGGTGTCCGAGCCTCCGCGCCCCAGTGTGGTGATATGTCCGTCCGAGGTCATGCCCTGGAACCCGGCCACGATCACAATCCGGCCTTCATCCAGCGCATCTCCGATACGATCGCCGCGAATCTCCTTGATCTTGGCCTTCGTATGTCCCGAATCGGTGACAATCCCGATCTGTGGTCCCGTGAACGAGATGGCCTCATGTCCCAGCGAATGGATCGCCATCGCAAGCAGCGCGATCGTGACCTGCTCGCCGGTGGCAAGCAACATGTCCATCTCGCGTTCGTGCGGGACTTCGGTAATCTCCTTCGACAGCGCAACCAGCTCGTCGGTCACATCTCCCATCGCCGAGACGACCGCAACCACGCGATCCCCCGCCTGCTTGCGCAAGATCAGCCTCCGGGCAACCGCAAGGATCCGCTCGGGTGATTGAACCGAGCTGCCTCCGAACTTCATCACGACAAGGGCCATCCGCTGCTCTCCATCTTCAAGTACCGCTGCCGAGGAGACAGCGCAAGACCGTCGACGTACCTACATGGGTGCTGCCCCAGTGTAACACTGCACGAACGATGTGCGGCACATCAGCGTCGGATGATGCCCATCTGTTGAGCCACACTCGTCATCCGATGCGACATGGCCAAGGTTGCCTCGGAATGATACTGCTCGAGTAGAGAGGGTCCCGACATCCTCTCCATGATGTCGTCGATGACCTGGAGAGCCGAACGATAGTCCTCATGGCTGGGGGAGGCCCCTCCGTTCTGTAAAATCGAGGGCCGCCCCTTGTTGATTCTGAATGGCAGATCCGAGAGCGCAAATGCTGCATTTATCTCGGTTTCAGCCCTGCTGGCCATCCGAGGTCCCGCAAGTCGAGAAAAGCTGGACACGAGCCCCTCCGCTAGAACTATGAACGTCGCACCCGCTTCTTCAGGGCCGATATCATCGACTCCTGCGGCGCTGCCTGATTCGCTTCCGTCCGACTCGATCATCTCGACGAACGATGCAACGATATCTGGGTCGAAATGAGTACCTGCACTCCGCTGTAGCTCCCGTATCGCGTCTTCGAAAGCGCGAGCCGCCCTATATGGCCGATCCGCAGTCATCGCCTCGAAAGCATCGGCAACGCTTAGGACTCTGGCCAGAAACGGAATCTCGTCCCCTTTCAGTCCCGCCGGATAGCCGGTACCATCCCATCGCTCATGGTGATGGCGCACGATTGGCGCCACAGACCACGGGAACCCGACCGGCTTGAGTATGTTCGCGCCGATCAGCGGATGATGCCGCATCTCGGCCATCTCCCCTTCGGACAAGATCCCCGGCTTGGACAGAATATGCTCCCTGATACCAATCTTGCCGATGTCGTGCAGGTAAGCGGCGATCTCAAGTGCCAATTGCTGATCCCGCGAGAACGTCATGTGTTGCGCGATCTTTGTCGCATACTGAGCCACTCGATCCGAGTGACCTTTAGTGTACGGGTCCTTCGCATCAACCGCCGCTGCAAGTGAGCGCACCGTGGAGAGATAGGAGTCCTCCAGCGTTTCGACCAACTCGATATTGCCGATGGCGATGTTCGCATGATTGGCAATTGTTGACATCAACCGAACATCATCGCCAGAGAACCGAGAGTCCTGACTCGAGAACCCGATTGTGATGGCCCCAAAGGTTCCCTCTGAGGAGATGAGGGGAACGCACATGGCTGCCAAAGCGCCGGTCAAGGTTTCATGTCGGTCCGCCAAGCGGGTGTCAGTGGGGTTGAAAATCAAAGGACGACCTTCACGCACCACCCAGTCCGACAAGGACGACCTCAGGGCTTCTGTTCCCGGAGGTTCTCTGTCGCCTCCACGCCATGCCTTGAGCTCCAGTTGGCCGGTCTGCCTATCGACTAGCGCAATGTACCCGAGATCGGCGCGGAACACCTGTAGGGACGAATCGAGGACGTAGTCCAGCAGGGTGGACATGTTCAAGGTGGAGCCCAGCGATTTGCTCATCTCATAGAGAAGGGCGATTTCCAGCATCCGCTTGGTCAAGGATTCGGTGCGCTCACGAAGAGAGTCCGTCATGTCATTGAACGACGCCGCTAGCTCCTCGATCTCAATCGATCCTTCGGTCTCGATTCGAGTGCTGAAGTCGCCTTCAGCGATCCTTTTCGCTCCACTTGTCAGCTTCTTCAAAGGCGTCGATACTCTGCCGTCCATCCAATAGCCCAAGGCGGTGATCGCTACCAGGGCTATGGCTGCCCAGAGTGCGACCAAAGCCACCGTCACGTTGCGGGTCTCCTCACTCAATGCCAAGCTTGTGACGGTGACTAGATGGGCTCCCGGTATCGCATGAGCCGCGTCTTTCATGGAGATGTTCGCCGCAGTAACGCTATAGACTCCATACGGGGTCCTCAGGGTCTCGTGACCCGGGTCTGCAGAAACGTTCTCGATGGCCTCCAGGATCGCCGGATCACGCTGCAAGAACGCTTGCTCGATAGCACGGGATTCGTCGAGTCCGACCAGCGAGGCATCGTCTACGAAATAGGCCACGGGCCTCAAACGGTCATCGTATACTGCTGTGGACTCACCGGTACCGCCTGCGATCTGCTTGAGGATCTCGGAGTCAAGCACGTGAACCAGACGTAGTTCGTAGGAGTATCCGCCGGTGATAATTGGACGGCTTGCTGTCACAATCATTCGGCCGTCCCCCGCAGTCCTGAATGCGGGTTCGGTATCGATCGTATGCCGATCTAGCGATGCTCCTTCATCGATAGATCGGAGCCCCGTGGCGCCGACTTGGCTTGACGCCAACTTATCGCCAGCACCGCTCCATAACTCCAAGTAGTCGCAGTGAACTGTGACAGCCAGTGCCTCGAGGATCTCGGTTGTCCGCTCTTCATCGCCATCTGCTATCGCTGCTATCAGCTCATCATTGGTGGAAAGCAGGTCAAGGGAGTACTCCATGTGTTTCACATGGGTAGCAAAACCCTCCACGGTATCGAGCATTCGGTATTCGGCGACCTGGTCAACCCAGCGATCGGTCACGCTCGAAACCGAATATACGGCCATCACCGTGACCATGATCCCAGCGATGATGGCGGCTGTTACCAGAGGCCACACGATCTGTGAATGCAGTTTTCTGCCGAAGTTCGGAAAAGCCATCGAACCACCATCGGTGTGCAATCGAACTTACCTATGCCGTCCCAGCATACGCGATGCCACAAACACTATACCCACGCTAGGTCCCTGCTCCCATCGATTCTATCGGAATCAACGATGCGATGCTTGACAAGGACCCTACATTTCCCGGCGTGCCTCAAGGGCCCTACCGAGCGTCAATTCGTCCGCATACTCAAGGTCGCCGCCCACCGGAAGCCCTAAAGCAATCCGAGTCACCCTGACATCGAGAGGCGCTAGTATCCGAGCCAGGTAGAGAGCTGTCGTCTCCCCCTCGACGTTAGGGTTCGTTGCGAGCAGTATCTCTGCGACGTCACCGTTTGAGATTCGATCGAGCAATCCCTTGATCCGAAGATTCTCTGGACCCACACCGTCAACGGGGGAGATCGCACCATGGAGCACGTGGTATGTACCACGGATCTCGCCGGTGCGCTCTATCGCCATCACATCCCGAGGCTCCTCGACGACACAGATCAAAGTTGAGTCGCGACCGGCATCCATGCACACTCCACACAGTTCGCCTTCGGCGAAATTGAAGCACCTGGAGCACAATCTGATGTTGTGCTTCACGTCCACTAGAGCCTTCGCCAGATCTTCGATGTCGCCTTGGTTTGCGCGGAGCACGTGGTAGGCGATTCTCTGGGCGGACTTGGGCCCGACGCCCGGAAGTCGCTCCAGCTCAGTGATGAGTCGGGCGATCGTGTCGGCGTACTTCATGCCTACATCAGGCCCGGAATATTCAAGCCCCCGGTGACTTCGGACATCCTGCGGCTGGCAAGCTCCTGGGCCTGCCGAGTAGCCTCGCCGACCGCAGCGACTATCATGTCCTCTAGCATGGTCACGTCATCGGGATCCATCGCCGCGGGATCGATGGTGATTCCCTTTAGGCTGAGGTCGCCGGTCATCACGACCTTCACCATGCCGCCTCCCACCGAGGCTTCCACCGATTCCTCGGCGAGCTCCGCTTGGACGCGGGCCATATCCTGCTGCATCTTCTGCGCCTGCTTGAGCATGTTACCCATGTTCGGTTTCATCGCTATCCTTCTTCCTTCTCTTCGGGGTGTGGGTGCTCCGCTATCATCTGAGCGCCCAGTTGGGCCATCAACATCTGCTCTACCTCGGACTCAATGACATTCTCCGAGCTTGAGGTTACCTCTGGGTTTGGCGCCGACGGTGGGGCCTCTGCCCGGGGTGGCGGTGCAGGCGACGAGAGTTCCGTCTTGGCCGAAGGCGAGGCGGTAGTCTGGACTTCGGCCTTGGCCGGCGCGACTTCGGCCTTCGAAGGCTTCACGGGCTCCGCAGCTGGCCTTACCGGTCCGCGACCCAGCTGGTATCGCAGTGGCGGGACGCTTCCGAAGACTTTCCCGAGTGCCGCGAGCAACAGTTGGCGTGTATCGGGATTGCCGGCCATATCCATGGTGTATCTGCCGTCGGCGGGGAATTCGATGACGATCGTCTTACCATCCGGATCCATGTCGACCTCGGTGTTGGCGAAGATCTGCGACCGGGAAGGCTTCAAGCGCTTGATCTCGGCCACAACTGCAGGCCAAGCGCGCTTCACGTGCGCCCTGTCGACCGGAGCCACGGGGGTGACAGGCGGAGCGGGGGCGGGGCTAGAGGCGACTGCTGCGGGGGTTGCGGCGGCGGGCTTTTCAGCGGCGGCGGGGGGAGCGGACGGCGGAGCAGGTGCGGGCGCGGCGGGTGCGCGTGTCGCGATCGAGCCGGTCTCCAGGGCCTCCACCCGCTCGGCGAGTGCCTCGAGCGTCAGGTCGCCATCGGGGCTGGCCATGCGCGTCAGCGAGACTTCGAGCGTGAGGCGCGGATTGCTCGACCACCTGATCTCCCCGGCCAACACGCCGAGAAGGTCGAGTATCCTGACAAGGCGCGTGGAGCCCAATCCGCGGGCTTGCGTCGTCAGGCGTGCGAGCTGGTCGGTGGTGGTGTCGACTATGCCGGAAGCGTCGCCGGCCACGGAAGTCACATACAGGTCGCGCACGTGAGCTGTGAAGTCGCGGACGAATTCGGTCATGTCCACGCCTGCCTCGGCGATGCGCGCGACGAATCGGAACGCCGCGACGATATCGCGGTGCGTGACGATGTCCGCGAGCTCGAAGAGCAGCGCCACATCGACCTCGCCCAGCAGCTTCTCCACGTCTTCGAGCGTGATGCTCTTGCTGGTGAACGCCGAGAGCTGCTCGAGGGTAGTAATCGCGTCGCGCATCCCACCGGCCGCATGCCGGGCGATCAGCATCAGCGAGCCTTCCGCGACGGTGATCCCCTCCTTGGCGCAGATGTGCTCCAAGCGACCGACGATATCCTCCACGCCGATCCGGTGGAAGTCCAGCCTCTGGCAGCGCGAGTGGATGGTATCGGGCACCTTGTGCGGGTGCGTCGTGCACAGCACGAACACCGTATGCCGAGGCGGCTCCTCCAGCGTCTTGAGCAGCGCATTGAACGAGTGGTTCGAGAGCATGTGGACTTCGTCGATGATGTAGACCTTCCACGTGCCCCGGATCGGCGCGTAGGCCAGTCGACCGATGATCTCCTCGCGCACGTTGTCCACCTGCGTACGCGACGCGGCATCGAGCTCGTAGACATCCGGGTGCCGGCCTTCGGCGATATCGCTGCAATCCTGGCAGGTCGCGCCGCCATCTGCCGAGAGACCCGTGGGACAGTTGAGAGCTTTGGCCAGGATGCGGGCGACCGTGGTCTTGCCGGTGCCTCTGGGGCCAGTGAACAGGTATGCGTGCGCGACGGCTTCCTCGGCGAGTGCGTTGGTCAGCGTGCGAACCACGTGCTGCTGCCCGACGACATCACCGAAGCCCTGCGGGCGATACGTGCGGTAGTAGGACTGGTGGGTCACTTGAGGCCTTTCAGGGATCGACGAAATGGCCATCACAGTATACCCCTCGGATGTGACACGAGGCACGATCTCAATGCCCTCGGGTGGATCCCGGACACCCAGCAGAGGCCGCTTATGGCTGCTTCCTTCCGGATCTGACCAGGTTCACAGCTTGCCACCGTCCGGGACCCGCCCGAAGGCATCGGCGTGATGGTTGATCGGGAGGGTGATGGTGGCCAGAGGCGGACTTGAACCGCCGACACGCGGATTTTCAGTCCGCTGCTCTACCAACTGAGCTACCTGGCCCCGTCCGACGCCGGACTATAGTAGCCGCATACGGGGACCGGGGTCAAGGAAGCGACTCGCGATCTGGGTGTGCGACGATGTCAGGTGTGCCTTCGAAGTTCTGCATGTGCTGATACCAGAACCCGGATGGCGGATCGCAGAAGGAAGATGACCAGGAAAGAAGCAACAAGCAGATCCGGCCATCGTGATTCCGTCGCCCATACACCTGCAGCAGCAACGAAAACCGAGATGTTTGCAACGATGTCGTTGCGGGAACACTCCCAGACCGAGCTCATGTTGATATCCTCAGTCTTGTGGCGCCACAACAACGCGAGGCATGCACCGTTAGCTGTCAGTGCGATCAGACTGAAGATTCCCATCACCTCGAACAACGGGACGGTGGGGTCCGCAAGCCTGTACACGATCTGGCCCAGTACAGCGAGTGCCGCCAGGAGGATCAGAAGTCCTTTGAAGTAGGCGATACGAGCCTTTATGCGAAGACCGAGACCGACCGCCCAAAGACTGAGACCGTACGTCAAGGCGTCACCGAGATTATCCAGGCTGTCCGCCAACAGCGCCGAAGATCCAGCGTAGAGTGCAGCCGCGACGATCACGAGGAACATCACCGCATTGATTGCGAGAACGATCTTCAGCGTTCCGCTCTGTCGCTCCCGTAATTTCTCAAGCTCGGAACCTTTGTCACAGCACTCTCCCATAACCCGCTCCTCTCGATGCGTACTGAGAAGTCCTCTGTGTTTCCCGCACCATCTGTGCCCCAATGAAACCCGCAGCGAGCACCAAGCCCATCGTACCATTGCCGTTGCTCACTGGATAGCCCTCGGGGCGACGCAAAAGTGTGGGCGCGTCTTAGCTTGCGCTCGTATATCCTCTTAGTGTATGCTAAGCACCACAAGCCGTTCCGCCGAGAGGAGCTACCGTGTCACTAGCCGATTGCCCCATCGCCACCGAATGCGTGGTCACATCGATAAGCCCCACCGCCGAAGGCGAATCATTCCGGTTCGTCGGCGTCAACGAAGGCGTCACTGCCCGAGTGATGGCC
>JAMDCK010000050.1 GCA_023488435.1 Actinomycetota bacterium | reverse complement strand
AGCGGCAGGTACTCCTCCATCTCCCACGGCGTGACTCTGCTGCGGTAGGAGTCCCACTCGATCTTCTTGTTGCGCACGTACCAGCTGAACAGCGGGCCTCCGAGCGTCTCTCTCAGCAGTTCGTTACCCTCAAGTGCCTTGATGGCGTTGTTGAGATCGCCGGGAAGGCGGCCGATGTTGCGCTCAGCGCGCTCATTGTCGCTCATCTCGTAAACGTCATCCACAACATCTGGGGCTAGCTCCATGCCCTTCTCGATGCCGTCCAATCCGGCAGCCAGCATCACCGAGAACGCCAGGTAGGGGTTGCAAGCCGGGTCCGGAGAGCGAAGTTCTATCCGAGTAGCGGCCTCTTTGCCGGGCTTGTACATCGGAACACGGATCAGTGCTGACCTGTTCCTGTGCGCCCAGCAGATGTGGACGGGAGCCTCAAAGCCTGAAACGAGGCGCTTGTATGAGTTGACCCACTGGTTGGTGATGGCTGTGATCGCCGGGGCGTGATGCAGGATACCGGCTATGTACGCCTTCGCCTCCGCCGAAAGATGGAACGGATCGCCAGCATCGTAGAAGGCGTTCTTGTTGCCGCGGAACAACGACTGATGCACGTGCATCCCACTGCCCGCTTCTCCGTACATGGGCTTGGGCATGAAAGTCGCGTACACCCCGTTCTCCTGTGCGACCTCCTTGACCACGAGACGGTAGGTCATGACGATGTCTGCCATCCGAAGGGCCTCATCGTAGCGCAAGTCGATCTCGTGCTGACTGGGTCCGACCTCATGGTGGCTGTACTCGACCTGGATGTCGAAGCTCTTGAGAGAGCGCACCGTCTGCTTGCGCAGATCCACGCCGATGTCCCGAGTAGTCATATCGAAGTAGGAAGCCTTGTCGAGCACCTCAGTGGATCTGTCATCGGCGAAGTAGTAGTACTCGAGCTCGGGCCCGACGTAGAACGTGTAGCCCATTTCGGCAGCTTTGCGCAGCGTGCGCTTGAGTACGTACCTGGGATCACCCTCGTACGGTTCACCATTGGGCATCATGATGTCGCAGAACATCGTCGCGACGAGCTGTCCCTCTTCACGCCACGGCATAATCTTGAGCGTTGATGGGTCGGGCAGCGCAATCATGTCCGACTCCTGAATGCGGGCGAAGCCCTGGATCGAGGAGCCGTCAAAGCCCATTCCCTCTGTCATTGCAGGTTCGATCTCATCTACCGAGATCACGAATGTCTTCAGGAATCCCAGGACGTCCGTGAACCACAGGTGGATAAATTCGATCTCACTGTTCTTGATGGCTTCGATGACTTCTGCTCTGGCGCTATCTGACACGTCGCTTCCTTTCAAGTTAGTACCACCTCAGTGGAAGTATCTCTTGATGCCGAAAGGCGTCACCCGACTCGGTCAGGATACGCCGTTGTGGCCTAAAGGAAAAGATGATAGCGCAAAGTGCTTGTCGAAGTCATTCCGCAATAACGCGGATGACGCTCCGCATCACATCCGGTACCTTCTGATAGATCCGCGCCGGGCGCAACATCTCCTGGGCGATCAGCCGTGTCGCATAGGGGCGCGCCGCCTTGGCGATGTCGATGTCCGGATAGATCGAGCGGCTGACACCGTCCACGGTGACCAGGGCTTTCACGAGCAGCCCGTAGCCCGCGGGTATCTTGATCTCGAACTCCCCGAGTATCGACAGGAACCCTACAGCGAAACCGCGGATGTCGGAGTTGCCTTTTCGGCCGATCGTCTTTCCCATCAGTTCGGCGACCCTGTCGCGAACAATTGCCCGCTTGTCCTTCGGGATATGTAAGCCCAGCTCGCCGCTGTAACGGATCGCCCGGTCGGCGTCGCCGTACACGGTGGCCGCCAACACCTGGGCTATCGCGATGCGTTGCGCTGGCTCTGTCCGCCCCACGATACCGAAGTCCAGATAGCAGATGCGCGAGTCAGGGGTTACGAACAGGTTGGCTGGATGCAGGTCCGCATGGAACCTACCCAACACGAGGACTTGGCGCATGAATACCTCGGCACCGTGCAATGCCAGGCCGTAGGCGTCGACACCAGTGCGCTCCGCCTCGGTGAGATCGGTGAGGCGCCAGCCCTCGACGAACTCCATTGTGAGAACCCGACGGGTCGAGCGCGACCAGACCATCCCAGGCACCACCACGAGCGGATCCTCACGGAAATCAAAGCCGAAGCGATCCGCGACCCGACCCTCGTTGCGAAGGTCGATCTCGCTCCTGAGGGAGTCCCCGAACTCGTCCAAGGTGCCGACGAGATCGATCCGCCGGCTGAGTCCAGCTTTGGAGACCACCTCCGCGATTCGGCGCGCGAATGCCAGGTCGGCTTCGATGACGTCTTCGATGCCGGGCTTGACGACCTTGACGACGATGTCGGTCCCAGCCGGTAACTCCTTGCCGCCGGTCGTGCGTGCGGGGTGCGCGAGCTTCGCGCGGTGGACCTGCGCTATCGATGCCGAGGCCAGCGGGTTCCTGTCGAATTCGACGAATAGCTCGTCAGGATGGGCGCCGAACTCCTCCTCGATCACCTTGAGGACACGCTCCACAGGGATTGATGGCACCGAGTCCTGCAAACGCTCTAGCTCGAAGACCGTCTGCGCCCGGAAGATGTCGGGCCTGACAGATGCGAGTTGTCCCAGTTTGATGAAGGTGGGGCCAAGCTCCTCGCACGCCATCCTCATCTGCCGAGCGAACGACGTCCGCCTCTTCTCCGTGCCGAGAAGCCCGAAGCCCGAGCTGAGAGCCGCCAGGAGCCCTCGGCGAATAAAGACGCTTGCAATCTGAAAACCACGCCCCGGCACGGGGGCCTAGCCTTTCGCAGGGGCGATGCTCGACGCGATCCTGTCCATCGTCGCGTTCATCGACTCGATGCGCCCTCTAAGCTCGGCTATCTCGAAGCGCAGCTCGTCGATGCGCTCGCCCTCACTGGCTGCGCTTCCCCCGTCTTCAGCGGCTCCGGCAGCGAGCTCTGTCTTGAGGCGCTCCTTCTCATCAAAGATTATCGCCGAGAGCCCGTCGACGAACGCTTCCGGGCCAGCGTTCATGGCCTC
This sequence comes from Actinomycetota bacterium, assembly GCA_023488435.1. Classification (NCBI taxonomy): domain Bacteria; kingdom Bacillati; phylum Actinomycetota; species Actinomycetota bacterium. Next base: position 5,634 of record JAMDCK010000050.1, on the reverse strand, counting down.
GGGAGTCACGTCCACGCCGCGCTCTACCGCGGCCTTCCAGCCCTCATCGGCGGTTTCATGCACCAGCGCCCAGGCAGCAAGGAATCGCATGAACTTGTCGTTCGAACCCATCTACCGACCTCCTGTCGAGAACAACACCAGTCATTGATATCTAGTGTTCCCGTTCTGCGTGCGGAGGAATCATCCTGCCACAAGTTTTATGTGAGATCCCTACGCAGGAAGGCGACGACGGCCACAACAAGCGACACGACCATTATTGCGCCGTAGACCCACCAACTGCTCGCCATCACTACCCCGTCGTTGATCAGGTCGCCTGGCTGCCAGTAGGTGAGCAGGTTGATTGGCTCTAGGTCCTCGACTACTTCGACGAAGGGCGCGATCGCCTGCATGATCCACATGGCCGCGAGCAGCGACCCTGTTATCGCGCCGGGACGCCCGCCACTCCGCATAGCTGCCGAGAGCATCATCGCGAAACTGCCGATTGCGGCCACTAGAAGGAAACTGGTGGCGTAGAGGAGCGCCATGGTCCTGCCGGGGATCTCGATGTCGTAGGTGGGACCCAGGATCTGGATCGGCAGGAAGGTGGCTGTGGTCAACACCGCTGCGTACACGAACATCGCCGCGATGCGCGTCACGATGAACTGAAGGCGTGCGATGGGCTGAGCGAGCAGAAGCTCCATGGTGCCCTCGGCGACTTCGCTGGATATCGATTTCACGGCGAATATGATGATGGCCACAGCAACGATGAGCACCCACATGACTCCCAGGTACTCGGTCTGGAAGTACCCGCCCAGTGTGCCTGCCTCGAGATCCTCCGGAACCCAGACCGCTATCATCTCGGGCGGCATCGTCTCCAGAAGCTGCTCGTACATGTCGCCGAAGAACGTCCAGGTCCACGCCATCAACCATGAATACGCCACGAGGCCGAAAGAGAACCAGAACATCCCAATCCTGCGCTGATACAAGGTTGTGAGGAAGAGGTTGAGATTCACTGGCGGCCTCCCTCATCGCTGCGGTAGTAGTCGACGAAGGCGTCCTCCAGGGACGCGTGCTCCAGCGACAAGTCCTCGACCGAGTGAAGGGCGAGGAGCTTCAGCAGGTCATCGACGTGGTCGCCGCGCACCTTCGCCGAGTATCTGTTGGGTGCCAGAGTCTGCACCTCGGCGATGCCGGGCACGCTTTCGAGCACGGATGCCTCGGTGGGATCGCGGAAGGTCACCTCCAGGTGCCGCCGTCGCTGCTTGAGCAGGGTGTCGACCCGGTCCTCGACGACGATCCGGCCTTCTCGGATGATTCCTACGGTTGTACACACGCGCTCGACCTCGGAGAGAATGTGGCTTGAGAGGAACAGCGTGGAGCCAGCGGCAACGCGCTCGGAGATGATGTCGAACACCACTTCCTGGTTGAGCGGGTCCAGGCCGCTAGTGGGCTCGTCGAGCATGAGCAGCTCGGGGTCGTGCATCATGCCCAGGATGAGTGCAAGCTTCTGGCGATTGCCCTTCGAGAGCTCACGCACACGGCGGGTCGAGTCGAACTGTAGCCGCTCAATGAGCTGATCGGTCAGTACGCCATGGCCTCCCCGGAAGCGGGAAAGGTAGTCGATGTGCCAGCGCCCCGTCTCCTTGTCGTACAACTTGACCTCACCGGCAACATAACCGATTCGCCGCCTGAGCGCCGCTCCATCGAGACGCACCTTCTCGCCTAGGACGAACGCCTCTCCCGAGTTAGCCCTCAACATCCCGAGAAGGCACCTGATTGTCGTCGTCTTGCCTGCCCCATTAGGGCCGAGGAACCCGAAGGTCGTCCCCTTCTCGACCCTAAGGTCGAGTCCGTCGATACCACGAGCCTTGCCGTAGTACTTGGTGAGACTCTTGCACTCGATTGCGGCTGATGCCATCGGGTCCTCTCTTCATCTGTGAGGCCGTCCTCGACTCCCAGCGGATTGTAGCACGGTGCGTGCTCGCTCTATGCGAACTCAATCACCGGCGGTCCAAGTCACATTCGTCCCAGAAAACACGTCGTGAACAGCTCGTCTATCGGCTCGAAGGAACATGACCGCCAGCGGAAGCCCTGCGAGCATCACCGTGAGCACCAGCAGTAACCAGCGCAGAATCCTTTGGCGGGCACTGGGCTCCGCCGCACCTGAACGACTCACCAATCGTAGCCCAACCGTCCTTAGGATGAGCGGTGTCCCCTTTGGAGCGTGGACAGCAACAACGAAGGAAATCAACAGTGGAATCAAGCTTAGCAAGTTCTGAGTCCAAGGGTAGTAGATCGCCGCATGGATCAATCTGCCGCCAAGCTCCGGAAGAAGAAACATGGCTGCAATCTGTCCAATATAGAGGGCCGCCACCCCGACCACAGTGAGCATCCCGCCCATCATCCTACGCAACAGCACTTCGGCCGCAGCCACATCAGTCCCCTGGTCGTTCATTCGTCCCTCAACGTCTCCTCTTCGACCTGCCGAAGGCCGAGCCCTTGCGGGCGCCTTGCTTGAGGCGTTCGATGGCTTCACCTTCGGTGGAGCGCTCTACCTCGGCTTTCAACTTCACGATCTGATCGCGCAATCTGGCCGCTGCCTCGAAGTCGAGGGATTCGGCGGCCGAGAGCATGTCCTCTTCAAGCGTCGAGATGATCCGCATCACCTCGGTGTGCGGCAGTTTCGAGAGCTCCTTGGCGGCCTCGGCGGCGGTGGTGTACTGCGCCTCGCCTTCGCGCACGTACTGCACGATGTCGGCGATCGCTTTGCGCACCGTCCGCGGCTCGATGTTGTGCTCGGTGTTGTGTGCGATCTGTCGCTCGCGGCGGCGGTCGGTCTCCTCGATGGCGACCCGCATCGATTCCGTCATCTTGTCGGCGTATAGGATGACCTGCCCGGATACGTTGCGGGCGGCGCGCCCTATCGTCTGGATGAGCGAGCGGTGGTTGCGAAGGAAGCCTTCCTTGTCGGCGTCGAGGATCGCCACGAGCGAGACTTCCGGCAGGTCCAGCCCCTCGCGCAGCAGGTTGATGCCCACGAGGCAGTCGAAGTGTCCTAGGCGCAGGTCGCGCAGGATGTCGATGCGCTCCAGCGTGCCGATGTCCGAGTGCAGGTATCGCGCGTTGACCTGCTGTTCGAACAGGTAGTCGGTGAGGTCCTCGGCCATCTTCTTGGTAAGCGTTGTGACCAGCGTGCGTTCGTCGCGCGCCACTCGCTCCTTGACCTCGGCGATTAGGTCGTCGATCTGGCCCCTGACGGGGCGCACCACCACTTGTGGGTCGACGAGGCCCGTCGGGCGGATGATCTGCTCGACCACCTGCTGCGCAACGCGGCCCTCGTAGTCGCCGGGGGTGGCTGAGACGTGGACTATGCGCTTGGCCCTGGCGTCGAACTCGTCGAACCGAAGCGGCCTGTTGTCGAGCGCGCTTGGAAGGCGAAAACCGTGCTCCACCAGCGTGAGTTTGCGCGACTTGTCGCCCTCGTGCATGCCACGGATCTGGGGCACTGTGACATGGCTCTCATCGATGAAGCACACGAAGTCCTCGGGGAAATAGTCGAGTAGCGTGTTCGCTGGCTCGCCGGCTTCGCGCCCATCGAGGTGTCGGGAGTAGTTCTCGATCCCGGAGCAGAAGCCCATCGTCTCCAGCATCTCCAGGTCGTAGGTGATCCGCATCTCGAGCCGCTGGGCTTCGAGCAGCTTCCCTTCGGCACGCAACTCACCGAGTCGCTGCTGGAGTTCGGCGTGGATCGTCTTCACTGCCTCGGCTAGCTTGTCGGGTGCGGTCACGTAATGGGTGGCCGGCCAGATCGGTAGCCACGAGTACGTCAGCAGCACCTCGCCTGTGACCTGGTCGATCTCGGCGATGCTCTCGATCTCGTCGCCGAAGAACCCGACGCGCACGGGGTGGTCGGCGTATGGCGGGAAGACGTCGATCGTGTCGCCGCGCACGCGGAACGATCCGCGGCCGAGCTCGTAGTCGTTGCGGTCGTACTGGATCTCGATGAGCTGCCGGATCATCAGGTCCCTGTCGAGCTCATCGCCGACGGTGACGAAGACCGCCATCCCGGCGTAATCCTCCGGGGAGCCGATGCCGTAGATGCAGCTCACGCTGGCTACGACCACCACGTCGCGGCGCGAGAGCAGCGCGGCGGTCGCGGCGTGCCGCAACTTCTCGACCTCGGCGTTTATCGACGCGTCCTTCTCGATGAAGGTATCGGTGGAAGGGACGTACGCCTCGGGCTGGTAGTAGTCGTAGTAGGAGACGAAGTAGACGACGGCGTTGTCGGGCATGAGCTCCTTGAGCTCTGCCGCGAGCTGGGCCGCGAGCGTCTTGTTGGGCGCCATGATCAGGGTCGGTCGCTGGATCGCCTCGATGGTCTTGGCCATCGTGAACGTCTTCCCCGAGCCGGTGACCCCGAGCAGCGTCTGATACCGAAGGCCCGTCTCGATACCCTCGGCGAGCTGGGCGATCGCCTTGGGTTGATCGCCGGCAGGCTCGAACTGGGAGACGACGCGAAACTTGCGCTCCCCCGAGTGATCCCGCTGCACCGCGGCCGGGCCGCCATGGTGTCCGGCGTTCATCGGCAGGCCCTAGCGTCCGGCGTCGAAGGCGTCGGGGTACAGACGCTCGTACGCTTCCTGCGCGCGCACGACTCGTAGCACGTAGTGACGCGTTTCCGGGAACCTGATCGCATCCCTGATATCGTCTCCTTCGACCACCCAATCATCGACATGCCTCAGTCCAGCATTATAGGCCGCCAGCGCAGGTTCGATCTCATGATACCTCTCGACCAGGAAGCGGAAGTACGCTGTCCCGAACTCGATGTTGGTGGCCGGGTCCTTGAGCTCAGCCGCCGTGGGGTCGGGATCGACGGCCACCAAGTGGTCGAGGTCGCCTGCGGTTGAGGGCAGAATCTGCATCAGCCCGACCGCACCTGCCGAGGAGACCGCATCCGACTCCCAGCTAGACTCCGCGTGGATGATCGCTGCGACGAGGTAGGGGTTGACCTTGTGGCGCTCGGCGGAGGTCGCGATCAGCGCGATGTGCTCCTCGGGCAGGCGGTAGTAGAGGCGCTGCCACTCGTCTGGGCCTCTGAGATGCATGAACGCGGCCGCGGCCATGAGCGCCAATACACCGATGATCACCCACCGGTACCACGCGAATACGCTGCTACGCGCCACGAGAGGTCACAAGCTCCCAGTACTCATCCAACTTGCCGAAGAGCTCCTCCACCGAGCCGTCATTGACGATGACGGTGTCAGCCAGCGACGACCTTTCGGCATCGGTGGCCTGAAGCGCCATCCTTCGGCGGATGTCTCCTTCGTCGCGACCCCACATGACCGCGCGCTCCACGCGATCTCCCTCAGGGGCTTCAATCGCGAGCACCGTGTCGGCGACCTCGGCGAATGCGGGTGCCTCGGCAAGCAACGGGATCTCGACGACCACGATTTCTGGAGGGCTCTGGAGAAGGCGAAGTGCGGCGATGCCCTCGGCCAGCTCGCGCAGAATCGCGGGGTGAGTGATGGCGTTGAGGCGGCTCGTGGCCTGCGGATCCCGGAATACGATGGCGGCCACGGCCTTGCGGTCGATCTGCCCTGCGGAGTCGAGGATCCCGCTTCCGAAAGCCTCAACCAGCTCATCACGCTTGACGGG
>JAMDCK010000049.1:2608-4081 GCA_023488435.1 Actinomycetota bacterium | reverse complement strand
GCCAACGCGCAGACCGAGCTGCTAGACCTACTCGACGAGCACGCTTCCCAGCGCCAAGCCGAGGAGGCCGCGCTTCTGCGCTCGATCATCTCCGGTGCCAACAGGGCTGGGATCCAGGTGGTACCCGGAACGCCGGTCGAGACCGCCTTCGCCTACTACGGAGTCCCGTATCTGTGGGGCGGAAAGACCCCGGCCGCATTCGACTGCTCTGGCCTCATGCGGTACGTGTTCCTCCAGCATGGGGTGACGCTGCCTCACTACTCGGGTGCCCAGTTCAGGGTTGGTGAAAGGATCGTCCCCTCGGCGCTTCAACCAGGGGATGCGGTGTTCTTCGGCTCGCCAATCCATCACGTCGGGATGTATGTGGGCGGCGGCTACTTCATCCACGCTCCCCGCACCGGCGATTTCGTGAGCCTGGATTCACTCGCCAGTCGGCGTGACTATGCTGGCGCTCGGCGTTACAATTGGGTTCCACGCACGAGCCCGCCTTCGGGGGCGCGGGTCAACGTGGGGAATCCGCTGACCTCAATCGACTAGGAGTTCAATGAGGGCGTATATCGATGCTGCGCTGAACAGCGCTGCGCTAGCCGGGGCCTCCTGGGCCGACGTGCGGGTGGTCGACACCGCAAGTGAGATGCTCGCGGTCGCCGACGGCAAGGTAGAGGGGATAGAATCCACCGAATCACTGGGTATCGGCGTGCGAGTGCTCGTCGACGGCGCCTGGGGTTTCTCGGCATCTGCCGAGCTTTCCGAGACGACCGCGGCGCAAGTCGCGAGAAGCGCGGTCGCCATCGCGCGGGCCTCGGCGCTGTGTGCCGGCGCGCCCGTGGTCTTCGACCCGCTCGAGCCCGTCACCGACAGGTGGAGCGGTCCGTGCGAGATCGACCCATTCACGGTCCCGCTCGCTACCAAGCTTGAGCTGCTGAGTGGCGTGGATGCACTGTTGCGCGCCGAGTCGGCCGTGAAGCTCACCAAGTCCTCGCTCGGCTTTCATCGGGTGCGCAAGTACTTCGGTTCGAGCGAGGGTTCGTATATCGAGCAGGAGTACTTCGAGTCTGGCGGTGGCTTCACCGCTTTCGCGATCGCCGACGGCGAGGTGCTGTCTCGCTCGTGGCCCAACTCGCATGGCGGGGACTGGGTGCAGGGCGGATGGGAGGCCATCGAGCGGTTGGATCTGCTCGGCAACGCGCCACGCATCGCGGAGCAGGCTGCGGCCCTGCTTTCGGCGGAGCCGTGTCCTAGCGGCGAGTTCGACGTGATCATCGACGGCAGTCAGCTAGCGCTGCAGGTCCACGAGTCGATCGGCCACCCGACGGAGCTCGATCGCGTGCTCGGCGACGAGGCGGCTTTCGCGGGGACGTCGTTCCTCGGCTTGGAAGACCTTGGGGTGCTGCAATACGGCTCCGAGCACGTCAATGTCACCGCCGACGCGACGATCCCGGGTTCGCTCGGCAGCTTTGGATACGACGACGA
>JAMDCK010000049.1:0-1927 GCA_023488435.1 Actinomycetota bacterium | reverse complement strand
TCGATCCGCGCCGTCCTCGGCAAGCGATCGGGAGTGGCGGCCACCAACCGGCTCGATGCCGGGTCGCTTCGGCGATGCGCGCAGGCCGCCGTTGCCGCTGCGAGCTCCTCACAGCCCGACGACAGCTTCCCGGGGCTGCCGCAGCCCATGCCCACGTCCGCTGTCAGCCCGGCCAGCGAGGCTACCTTGCGGTTCGACGAAAGCGCGCGAGCGACAGCGGCGGCTGCGATCATCGGACACTCCTCGGCGCAGGGGCTGAAGGCAGCGGGCGGAATCGCCGTCACCGACCAGGCGGTCGCCGTGGCGAACACCCACGGGGTCCGAACAGCGGCGCCGATGGCTGCCATTCGCGCCACGGTGCTCTCGATGGAGGACTCGGGCGGCTCCGGGTGGGCGTCGTTCTTCTCGGCGGATGCTGGCGGACTCGACGCCGACGCGCTTGGCGAGCAGGCGGCTTCGCTTGCGATGCGCACCAAGAACGCAGGGACACTCGATCCAGGCACCTACACCGTGGTGCTCGCACCAGAGGCCGTCGCCGACATCGTCGCCTTCATGGGCTGGATGACCTTCGGCGCCAAGCCGTTTACCGAGAAGCGCTCGGCGCTTTCCGACAAGCTCGGGGAGTCGGTGATCGATGGTGCGATCTCGATCTTCGATGATTTCGCCGCTCAGGGCGGTATCGGGCTTCCGTTCGACTTTGAGGGCCAGCCGCGGACCCCTGTTACGCTGATAAAGCGCGGTATCGCCGAAGGAGTCGTGACCGACTCGATGTGGGCTGCAAAGCTGGGGATGCCCAACACCGGTCACGCCCTGCCCGCTCCTAACGGCTATGGTCCGATGCCCCTGAACCTGGTGATGGATGCTGGCGATGCCACCATCGACGATCTCGTCTCACGGGTCGATCGCGGTGTCTATGTCACTCGTTTCCACTACGTCAACGTCGAGGACCCGGTGCCGCTCACGCTCACGGGGATGACACGCGATGGCACCTTCATGATAGAGGGCGGACGCTTGACCAAACCCCTGCGCAACCTGCGCTTCACCCAAAGTGCGATCCAGGCGCTGTCACATGTCGGAGGCATCACGGCTACGCGGGAACTTATCGGAAGCGACGGGCACGCAACGCTGGTGCCGGGTCTGCTGCTGGAAAGATTCGCATTCACCGGCCAGACAGGGTAGCCGCCAATAGTAGCCCCACAAAGTGAAGGGCCCTCGCCGCAAGGGCGGGGCCCGAAGGAACTACCACTCGTATCGTGGAGGGGCGCCACTAAGTGGAGCAGTTCCTAGTCAGGATGGTAGTTTGTCCCTGACACTGTGGTTATCGGCACGCTGCGCGCCGACCTTTAGCCCGAAATCAAATCTTTTACTTTCATCAATCGCGTCAGGCTCGAACGCTCCGCCTCCTCGAGTTTCATGTCGATCGCCCGAATCGTCTCGACAATCTGAGGAATCAGGACGTGCTCGAGCGCATTGACCCGCCGACGAGTCCGCTCGATCTCTGCGGCGAGAAGCTCGATGGCCTTCTCTCGCTCAGCGAGCAAGATGAGCCGAGGGGCGGTGGCCGCGAGCGAATCCAGTGCGGCATCGAGAACGGCCGGGGTCGCGATGTGGGAGTAGCAGCACGGAGTCAGGTCCTCTGCCACCGTGAGCACCGGAACCCGCACGCTCATGATGTTGCGCTCCGCATAGCCGATGAACTCCCTTGGGACGCCCGTGGCTAACGCCCTTTCCATCTCTGCCTCGCCTGCCTCGGCACGAGAGACGACGAACAGGCCGTAGACTTCGGCAAGCTCGGCTTCCACCGACGCGCGGAATCTACGGCACTCGGCGATCCTGGCGAGGAACTCCTTGAGCAGCTCATCGAGCTTGTCTTTGAGCAGCTTGTGGCCTCGAAGTGCCACCTGATGTCGGCGTTTGAGCCGCATCA
>JAMDCK010000048.1 GCA_023488435.1 Actinomycetota bacterium | reverse complement strand
CCTTCGGCTGGATGTGCCTTCGCGCGTGGCTGCGCACCTCCTTCACCTGGCGTTATCGTCGGGTACGAGGTCACCGGACGGCGTGGAGGTCGTCCTCGATAGGTCGAAAGCCGACATAGCCGCAGCCGTAGGCACCGTACCCGAGACCCTGTCTCGGGCTCTCGCCAAGCTTGCCGAGGAGAGCATCATCAAGGTCGATGGTCAGAAGATAACCGTGCTCGACGTCAGGTCTTTAGCCGAGCGCGGCAGCGGTTGGACCAAGAGCTGACCTACTGAGCCAGCCTCTCCAGCTCTGCATCTGCCTTTGTGACCCGGTCCCGCGCCTCGAAGTAGAGCTCCGTTGCGGGTCCCGCCAGCTTCTCGTAAGCGCCTGCGATTGCAGCCTCCGGGGTTTCGGGCAGCGCTTTCAGTTGTTCGACGATCTGCGCGTCCTTCGTGTTCACCTGGCCGGCGAGGGTATTCGCTTCGGCGATGCGGCCCGCCAAAAATGCAGCATCGGCTCTTTTGGAGATAGCCAGCATTTCGAGGTTGGCCTCAATGTAAGTAATGAACCTGCCCAGCTCGGCCTCGGGAAACGCCGAATCGGCGAGGCGAAATTGCTCCTTTGCCTGCCTAAAGCGTTCTTCGGCCTGGGTGTTGAGTTGCTGTGACCGCGTGACCGATGCCCTGGTCAGCCTGTTGTACTCGGTCGTTGCCTGATCCTTGAGGCCCTCGGCCGCCGAGACGTGTTCCCACGCGGCACGAGCGGGCTCCAGAGAGGCCGCCGCAACGATATTGGCCTGCAAAAGGGTTGGCGCGTGCTCGAGCATAGCTAGGCGGCCTTCAGCGGATGCAATCAGTGCAACAGCTTCTTGGGCTTGTTCGCTGGGAAGGTCGTCTTGGATGCGCTGCAAGAGTTCAATCGCTTCCTGCAGATCGGCAACGGCCGTCGGCAGAGCTGTTGCGGCTTGGCTCGCTTTGGCTCCCAGCTCAGGAGTGATGTCCCCCCTGACCACGGCGTCCGCATCGATCACAATGCTATCCGCCGAAGCTAGCAGCTCTGTCGCCTGAGCGAGTCTGCCTAAAGCAGCGTCCCTCTCCTGTATCTCGAAGTATGCATAAGCCCCGCCTGCAGCGAGAAGCAGGACCACGATGGCGATCGCGATGATGGCCTTCTTGCTGATCTTCGGCTTCTTGTCGTCCACCCGTCCTCCTAGGATAACTCTGCGGCGATTTTTCTAACTTGCATGTTAGCACCTGCCACCTATTGGGAACAAAAATATACAAAAGTTGGCGATTTCTATTTATGTGTTGGCACAGTCGTTGCTAAACTGGTAATCGAGCGTTGGCGACCCGCCCTCTCCTCCCCCCCCTCAGGGGCGGATCCCGCCTGCTCGATAGAACGAGGCGCGTTCCCCCACGCGCCTCGTTTCGCTTAACCAGTCCAAAATCCGCTCCGCCGTCCACCGGCGTTGGCCGACTCCGCCTCCTCGGATACAATCGACATCTGCATCCGAAAGGACTTTGCCGATGCCCGACCCCATAGAACGCGTCATCAATCTGGCTCTTGTGTTGGCGCGCGCAAAGAAGCCGATAACCGCCGAGGATATCCGCGAACAAGCCGACGGCTATCCTGGTGCCTCCGGCCAGACGGACGCCTCCTTCAAGCGCATGTTCGAGCGAGACAAAAGGATGCTTGTTGACGCAGGTTTCGTGATAGAAGCCGACGCTGAAGGCCGATACATGCTGGACGCAACTGCGACTTTCGCTCCGCACATCCACCTTTCGGCGGGGGATCGGATATTCCTCGGCAGTATCGGGACGACCCTTCGCGATGACCCGTCGTTTCCGTTTGGCGCAGCGCTAGGAACGGCTCTGTCCAAGATATCGACTGCCGTCGAGGACCCCGCCCTTGCCCCTCCTCGGCGGGACGCCAACTTTGACGACGAAACGGCCGCTGCCTCGCTTCTCTTCGATGCCATCCTCGCACGCAAGCGCGTCTCTTTCGACTACACCGGGGCAAACGGTCAGCATCGCCGAAGGAACGTGGAGCCCTGGGGTGTCTATCTGTTCGCCGGACGCTGGTATCTGGTCGCGTGGGATGTGGACATCTCTGCGCGCCGGACGTTCTCTGTCAGACTGGTTGAATCCTTGTCCGTCAACTCCGGATCGCCGAGGACCCCGGACTTCGAGATCCCTGAGGACTTCACGATCTCGTCTCATGTGAGGCTTCCGTTCCAGTTTGGCGAAGAGGACCTTGATGTGAGGATCGCCATCGCCCCTGGGCAAGCCTGGCGAGCCGAGTACCTCACTGCAGGCAGCGGGTCACTGGATGTCACGCCCGACGGTGGCCGCCTGTGGAGCACCACCGCCCGCAGTCGATCCCGCCTAGCCCGCTGGGTGATCGAGAACGGCCCCGGCGTTTCGGTATTGCATCCCGAGGAAATCGGCCGCGAGATCGCAGAGGGTCTTCGGCGTGTCGTACAGATGCATCGGGGCGTGAAGCCATGACCGAGCGCATCGACGGACAACAACGGCTGACGAGGGTACTTTCGGTGCTGCGCGAGCTCAAGCCCAACACCACGATCCCTATCACCGAGCTATCGGAACGAACAGGCCTCTCGCGGCAGACGCTGGCTAAGGAACTGACCGTACTCTCGCTATGCAGCGGAGATCCACGCGACCCGCTGAGCTTCATTCCAGTGCTCGTCGATGGAGCCAGTGTCGACGTGTTCGGCCAGATGCCCGCCCTAGAGCGCCCGATCCGACTTACCCCCGCCGAAGTGGCAGCTCTCATCGCAGCCCTCGAGATCGCCGGCGTCCCCTCTGCGGACCCACTGTTTGCTACGCTGACCTCGGCTTCCACGCCTAGCGCGCGCATCGAGGACGTGGAGCGCATGGTCATGGCTTCTTCGGCAGCTTCCCCGGATTTCGCCGAGGTTCTGCGCAGGGTCTCTCTGGGGATCGAAAGTGGCCGTGTTCTCGAACTCGAGTACCAGAGCGCCGGCAGCGATGCGCCGCAGCAGCGCACTGTGGAGCCGGTGGGCACCTTGCGGGACCGGGACACCTGGTACCTGCGCGCTTGGTGCCGTCAAGCCGAGGCGGAGCGGACGTTTCGCTTCGACCGCATCTGCGACATCCGGGTCACGGGCGAAATCTTCGCTGCACGCAACGTAACCCCGATCGGCACCCCGCTCACAACCGCTGGGCTGCCGATCGCTAGGTTGCGGCTTGCGCCCGGTCTCGAACTCGCCGAAGCCGAGTGGCCCGGACTCCAAGTGGTAGAACAGCTCGCTGATGGCTCTGCCCTGGCTGACATCCCGTTCGCGGGGCACGCTTGGTTGGCTCGTCAGGTGGTGGCTCACTTGGGCGCGATCGAGGTCCTCGGCCCCTCAGAGGTGCGAGAAGCGGTCGCGGATCTCGCGGATGACCTGCTCGGTGGGTAGCACCTCGACATCGTCGACCGGCAACGCCGAGAGGAACTCGCGCCCGTAAGCCTTGCGCAGTACCCGCGAGTCGGCGATCACCAGGCAGCCGGTGTCCTCGGCGGAGCGGATCAGGCGACCCGCGGCTTGCTTGAGCTCGATGATCGCCTCGGGTAGCGCGTACTTGCGCCACGCGGCCGAGCCCTCGCGCGACTCTCTCTCCGCAGCCAGCGGTTGATCCGGCCTGCCGAAGGGAAGTTTCGGGATCACGACCCCTCGCAATGTGCGCCCCTTGGCATCGAACCCTTCCCAGAACGCCTTGGTCGCGAAGAGTGCCGACTGCTCATCGGCGATGAACTGCTCCCGTAGGCGTTTGGGCGAGGTTCCCTTGCCTTGGATGAGCAGCGCGATTCCTTCGGCCTTGAGTCTCGGGGCAAGTGCGCTGTAGAGCGCCTCCATCTCGCGACGGTTGGTGAAGAGCGTCAGGATCGAGCCTCCCATCGCGACGTGTATCTCGAAGAGCAGGCTCTCGATCGACTCCTTGTACTTCGGGCGATTGGGCTCCGGGAGGTCATCGGGTACGAACACCGCCATCTGGCGGTCGAAATCGTAGCTCGAATCCAGTCGCACCGTGCGAAACCCGGTCGGGCCCAGCCTGTCGAGCCCCACTCCGCGAACGAAGTGCGAGAAGTCGTCGCCGGAAGCCAGCGTCGCGCTCGTGAACACCATGGAGTCAGCTTGCGGGAAGAGCTCCTCGGCGATTATCTGTCCGACGTCGACGCTGGCGGCACAGAGTCGCTCAGCTTTGATGTGCGGTCGCCTGTCGATCACGGCGTAGTAGAGGAGATCCGGACGCTCTCCAGTGAGCACTACCATGATCGCCTCGCGCTGCCCTGCGATTCGCGAGAGCGCACCGGCCACGTCCGCTCCGGTCTCTGAGAAATCCCGGCCCGCCTCCTCGAATAGCATCACTAGGTTACGCCCGGCTTCAACGATAGCCTCCAGATGCTTGGCCAGCGATGCGCCCACCCTCTCTACTGCGGCCCACTCCCTCGTATGTCGGATCCGCCCGTCGATCCTGAGCTCGCAGTAAGTGTAGTCCCTGTCTCCGACCGATTCGCCGATATCCTTGACGTAGTCGAAGAACGAGTCGGTCAGAGCGGCGGCTGTCCCAATGCGTTCCTCCAGGGCATCCACTGCGTGGATTAGATCGGTGGTCGTCACTGATTCCGCCTGCAACGCTTTTCGGCGAACGCCCTCTAGAATCCCGCCTCTTCCCTTGGTGTGAAGGAGCGCCAAAGTAGCGCCCAGATCTCGGTGGGACGCCTCGAGCGTCAACTGCCGACGAGCCTCGGCCTCCGCAGCATGGGCTTCATCCACGATCCAGTGGCGCAGCGTCGGTAGAATTCCGCCGCCGGCCGCAGCATCCCTGAAGAGGAGGGCGTGATTGGTCACCACGATGTGGGCCTTCCCTGCCTTGCGCCGGGTCCCGTGCAGATAGCACAGATTCGGGAAGTACCTGCATTTCTTGCGGGTGCACTCGCTGATTGAAGCACATATCCGCTGCCTGAGTCCTGTGCTCCAATGGGTGTTGACCGAATCGAGGTCACCCCAGGCGCTTTGCGCCGTCCAGGCAGCAAGCGTGGCGACCGAGACGATCTCCTGTGCCTGCATGTCCTGCGGGTCGGACATGACCTTCTCTAGCTTTCGAAGACATGGATAGTGATCGTAGCCCTTGAGCGAGACGTACCTGAAATCGGCCTCCATCGCCGAGCTCAGGGCCGGTAGCTCGCCATGCACCAGTTGATCGAGAAGCGAATTCGTTTTGGTCGCGATGCCGATTCCGACTCCGCTGGCCTGCGCGATGTACGCCGCCGGAGCCAAGTACGCCAGCGACTTGCCAACCCCCGTGCCCGCTTCGATGGCGGCGTGGCGCCCCTCGGCAAACGCCTCTGTGACAGCGCGGGCCATCTGCAGCTGCTCAGCCCGGGCCTCGAAGCTCTCGTACATCCGACCGGCCAGCCCGGAGTCGGAGAACGCCTCGACCAGCTCTGCCTCACTGGGAATCCGGAGTTCGACCTCCCTTGCATCCCGCATCGCTTCGGCATCATCTGCCGAAACGAGGCGCTTCCTCTCCTCCCGAAGGTCGAAGGCTGCGGCTCTCTGATCGAAGCTGACCTGCGCCAGGGTGGCCGAGAGCTTGGGGTCATACCCGGCTAGGGCTGTTGCGAGCTCCTGGACGAGAGCTCGAGGCAGCAGATCGAGTCCGCACAGGGCGATGCGCCAGATGCGAGCGAGCGCTTCGACGTCATCGCCAGCTCTGTGGGTTGGCGTGTGGACGCCGAAGACCGCGGCCAGGTCAGACAAAGTGTGGCTTCTCAGCCGCGGCAACGCTATTTGTGTCAGCCGAACCGAATCGAGCCACGGCTCCACGAATCCGCGACCGGGCACCGCTCTTTGCAGGAACTCTCGATCGAAAGCGGCATTGTGCGCGATGACTTCCCTGCCGCCCACGAAGTCGACCAATGCCGAAGCGGCTTCTGCAGGCGAAGGCTCTCCGCGAACCATCGACGTGGCGATCCCGGTGAGCTGGACTATGGCTTCGGGAATGCGCCGCCCCGGGTCGACCATGGTGTGAAACCTGTCGACGGTCTCGGGCCCTCGGCAAAGCAGCGCCGCCACCTCGATGATTCGATCCCTCTCCGGATCGATCCCGGTCGTTTCGATGTCGACGATGACGACCTCGTCCTCGAGTCCAAAGACTGCACTCAAGGCCCGATCACTAAGCTCGCCGTATGCACGAATAACATCTGGGACGGTGCCCGGAGCAAGATATCTAGCTAATGAGTCACTCATTCCCTAGATGCGGCCTACTGGACCGCGGAGCCCATTTGCCGGGACTTCACGAGCCACGATCCGTCCCCACCCCGCACAAAGGTCCAAGTGTGCGGGAAAGAAATCCCTTGAGCCCGCTGCGTCCCGACGACCGTGATCTGGTCGCCACTCTCTTGCTGTGGCGATACATCGAATCCGGAGATATTGTAGCTTTCCAGCGTTTCGGCGAATGAGGCAGCGGTCCCGTAGCGAAGCTGCGTCGCTATCGGCAGCATGGTGTATGCCTGTTCGAATTCCCCCGCCGAGCAAAGCTCCAGATACTCCCTGACGTACTCTTCCGGGGTTTGGCCGTCAGGAACGACCGGGGCCGTGGTTGGATCGAACTCGACCTCGGGTGCCTGGTTCATTCCCGGTGGCATCTGCCCCTGTGGCTCCGCTTCAGGTACCTGAGCCACCGGCTCGACTGATCGAGGCTCAGTCGGAGCCAGGAAGCGGACCGCGAAAATGCCGATGATCGCGACTAGCAGCGCCCCCGCAACGACCGCAAGGATAGTTAGCTGCCGTCTGGATTTGGTTGCTTCGGACATGGTGCCGGTCCTCTCTCTATTTGCCTGAACATTCACGCGTCGACCATCGTACTGCCGTACCTAGGCCGATGCAAAGGCAAATTCCGGCTCAGTCCTTCTTTGCGTGGCCTTTCGCACAAGTCGAGCAGGCCCCTGAGCAGGCTGGCGTGTTCAGTGCGTTGCATCGTGGGCATCGGACCGCACCTTGTGAGAGAGGCATTTGGCAATTCAAACAGGTCTTGCTTACCGGCATCTAAACCACTCCTATCACTCGCGCAATGAGTCCGCCAGCGATAAACGCTATCGCTACTGCGCTGATGAACAGCCCAATCATATAAGCGATGCCGCGCTCCTTGAGGATCACCATCGCGCTCGCTATGCAGGGCACGAACAGCGTTATCGTTACCATCGCAACCAACAACTGAGCTGGCGAGAGATCCATGTTGAAAAAGCCTGCTGCACCGAAGTCCCGCCGGACGAAGCCCATCACGAACGCAGTCGCCGCCTCGGCGGGTAGCCCAAGCCATCCCACAGTCAGCGGCTCGAGTGCACCCTTGATCCTCACAAGTGCTCCCGTGACACTCAAAGTTGAGATCAGGAGAGCGCCAGCCACGAAGAACAGGGTGACCTCTTTCATGAAGTGCCACACCTTGGTCACAGTCTTGCGCAGCACATTGTCGATTCTCGGGACTCTGAGCGAAGGGATATCGATCAGCAAGTCCGTGGTCACTCCGGGTGTGAGCCGCGCCAGCACTGTCCCCACTCCAACGAAGATTGCCAGGAGTATGACGAAGTACGCGGCCGCATAAACCGGTCCCGTTCCCGCCATCAGCGCGGCTATGACCGCGATCTGTGCCGAACAAGGCACCGCTATCGCCATGAGCGCCGTGGCAATGAATCGCTCCCTCTTTGAACCGAGTATCCGGGTTGTCAGCGTGCCCATGGTGACGCAACCGAGGCCCAGGATGATTGGGATGACGGCGCGCCCGTTCAGACCGATGCCCGAAAGCGCGCGATCAGCAAGCGCTGCAACCCTAGGCAGATACCCCGAGTCTTCGAGAAGCCCGAGCAGCACATAAAAGCCGGTAACGAGGGGGAATATGACTCCGATCAGATAGGTCGGGGTCATCGTAAGCACGCCGAATTCACCCGCCAGAATCGTGTATGCAACGGAGCCTTCGGCCACTATCCCGGCGACCGCTTCACGCACGAACGGCTCAAAATAGGTGATCATCAAGCCTTCCTCGAGCACGCCCACCAGACCCCCGGCGATCCACTCCCCAAGCACCTTGTACATCCCCCAGAGCAACACCAGTAGCATCGGAATGCCCGTCGCAGGATGCATCATGGCCCGCGAGATCCTGGCCGAGACCGAGATGCCTTCCTGCGTCTCGGTCCTCACGTGCCCGATGATGTCGTTGACCCTCTCCCGCCGGGCCAGATAGAGCTCGTCGCGCGCAGCGCCGGGTTCGATTCCATGCCGAGAAGCGATCACCTCGTCGCCCTCGAGAACCAGCAGCGCTTCGGCACGTGTACCCACGCGCGAGGCCATGAGCACAAGCTCCTCTTGCATGCGTGCATCCGCGTGCCCTACCCGCGCTCTTCCCACCGCATCCTTGAGCTCCGGGATACCTGACCCGGTGACCGCCACGGTCTCCACCACAGGTACTCCGAGAAGATCCTCCAGCAAGTCCCTATCTATCTTCACGCCCCGCGAGCGAGCCTCGTCGACCATGTTGAGCGCGACGATCATCTTCTTGCCCATATCGACAAGGTGCAGGGTCAGAAAGAGATCACGCTCCAAATGCACCGCATCGACGACATTTATCACGATGTCAGCGTCGACGATGATGTCTCTCGCCACACGCTCTTCATCGTTGAAGCTGGAAACCCCGTACACGCCAGGAGTATCGACCAGGTCGCGGTCGCCAAAAACTCCTCTGGTAAGCTCCACGGTGGTTCCTGGATAGTTGGACACATCAACGTAGGTTCCGGTCAGCGCATTGAATACCACCGATTTGCCCACGTTTGGGTTGCCTGCCAAGACGACCATTTCGGCTCCGGACCTGGCTAGGAGCGAGTTAGGTGCGTGACTGTGCCCCATCAGTCACCCCTTCCGTTCGACGTTGAGCAACTCGTCACAGTGATCTTCTTGGCCAGGTTCCTACCTATCGCGATCTCCTGGCGCCCATGCCCCAAGACGATGGGGCCGGCTGGGACTTTTGTGACGCAAGTGACCAGTGCTCCCGAGTGTATCCCCAACCTCATCGCCTGCGATCTGACGGTATCGTCGTCGACCGCGACTATCTCGACCCACTCCCCTGATCTCAGCTGATCCAGGGTACGGATGGGTGGTGCTGGGTCCTTGTCATCTTTGCGCTCATACATTGTTCATTCTCCTGATTGGCGTCGTCGACCGGCGATAGAACCCGCCCGCCTTAGTGCATGCTAAGTCGAAGTCCGCGTTGATGCTACTCCTCAGGAACTCCTCTGTCAAGCCTCGGTCCCTGTGTGTGACAAGTCAGAGCCCTCTCCCGCTTCTGTTACCGCTCGTCCCCTCATGTGTTGTACCAACGGCCGCAATGGCCGATGATAGGAATGAACCTGTAATAAGGATGTGAACAGTGGCCCCGTTTTCCAAGGCAAGAACACTACTTGTGCGAGTTATGCCCAAAACGCTTATGTCACGGCTAACCCTCACAGTGCTGTTGGCGATTCTGACAGTTCTCGTGATTGCGGTGTCTCTCTATCGCATCGGGGATTTACTGCGCCTGCCCGTTCTTCAAGACACGGTGTACATGGACAGCCTGTTTGCCAGACACATGGAGTTGGTTTTGATCTTCTCCCTGTTTCTGGCTGTGTCGGTGAGCGTGGTTGTCGGGTTATATCTCTCCGCCGCAATAGGCTCTTCGGTTGAGCGGCTGGCGACACGCTTACGCGAGCAGGCGCAAACGGTTTCTGAGGGTCGGCGCTTCAATCCGCTGACAGTTGACGACGACCTTCCAAGTGAGTTCAAGGATTTGATGAACTCCTTCAACATGATGGGTGTCGCGCTGGAACAACATGAGAGCGCTGTGGCTCGCGCCATGAACGATCTCGCGGAGGCAAAGAGCTCACTGGAAATGACCTTCGAACAGTCCGCCGAAGGCATGATCCTGGTCGAACGAGGAAAAATCGAAATGGTGAACCCGAGCGCCCTGGCACATTTCGGTTTTAGCCCAAAAGGTCTTCTCGGCGAGGACTTGTTCGCGGCATTTGCCACCACGGATCTCTTGGATTCCCAGGAGCGCCCTCTAAACCCCACCGAGGCCTTCGCTCCCGGCGAGGGCGAAAGCACCCTAGTCGTTGTACGTCAATCCGGCAGGTCGCCGCCATGGCTGAAGGTCACCGTGCGTCGGATCGACGGCTTTCCCGACCGCCTCTTGGTCAATACCTCGGATATCACCGAAGAGATGCGCATCGATTCACTTCGCACCGAGGTCATCTCGCTCGTATCCCATGATCTGCGTGCACCTCTCACCGCGATCAGCGGCTATCTTGAGATTCTCTCCTCCGCCCCGCCTGCTCCAGTTGCCGAGAAGGTCATAGCCGGTGCCCGGCGATCCACCGAAGTAATGCAAGATCTTCTTGAGAGCCTTCTGCACACCGCTCGGGCAGAGGAGATGCTTGCTCCATCCGTCATGCTCCCGGTGGATCTAAAAGAACTCGCAGAAGACGTGTGTGCTTCTCTGGAACACACATCCAAACACCGGCTGACGGTTGATGCAGTCGGTGCCTGTGTAGTCCTTGGAGAATATCGGCGTCTTCGGCAGGTGCTGAACAACTTGGTGACGAACGCTCAAAAACACTCGCCGCCACACACGACGATAAGCTTGACGGCGAGATGCGGCGGGGGCTGGGTGACGTTAGGCGTGGAGGACGAAGGCCCGGGCGTTTCTGACGAGAACCGGAATCTCATCTTCGAGCGTTTTGCCAAGATCCCCGGAGATGGACAAAGGTCTGGTGTCGGGCTGGGTCTCTACATCGTAAGGACAGTGGTGGAGGCCCACGGGGGTTCGGTATGGGTCGAGCGCGGTCAGCGCGCCGGTGGAGCCCTATTTGTCATCAGGCTTCCGGCCGCCTTGCGTTGTTCCTGACGGACCTTACTTGTCGAACGCCAGCTTCACCAAAAGAGAGCACAGCTCAGGCAAAGATAGTCCGTATGCAGCCGCGGCCTCCGGCAAAAGGCTCACTGGCGTCATGCCGGGGATAGTGTTCGTTTCCAGAAGCAGGACCCTGTCCCCTTCTGCAACGATCAGGTCCGCTCTGGACATCCCCCTGCATCCGAGGATCTTGTGAGCACTCACGGCAATCTCCCCTGCCTTTACGGTCGCCTCGTCACTGATGCGTGCGGGAATGATATGTTGACTCTTGCCCGGAGTGTACTTAGCTTCGTAGTCCAAAAACTCGGCGGAGGGCACTAGCTCAATCGTGGGTAGCGCTACAGGATCTTCGTTGCCGAGCACACCGACCGTGATCTCCACGCCGGCTACGAACTCCTCGACCAACACCTTGTCGTCGAACCCTAGGGCTGTCTCGATCGCTAAGGCCAGCTCTTGGAGGTCGTGCGCAACCGAAACTCCGATCGCCGAACCTTCGTTCGCAGGCTTTACTACGGTCCTCTCGCCCAGAGCGGCCACTATCATCTCCAAATCGACCGGGGCGCTACCGCTGACCACTTCATATCGCGGGGTTGGTAGACCTGCGTGAGCGAACATGTGCTTCGACATCACTTTATCCATCGCTAGGGCGCTAGCCAGGACCCCCGATCCTACATACGCGATGCCGAGCAGCTCCAATAGCCCCTGGACTGTTCCGTCTTCGCCGTATCTTCCGTGGAGGCAGACAAAAACGATGTCTGGCTGGGCTCTAACGATTGTCTCAATAAAATCATCCCTTGCCGAATCCAGTTCGATCACATCGTGCCCCGCCTCCAAAAGGGCCTTCGCGACCTGGGCCCCGCTATTGAGCGAGACCTCTCTTTCGGCAGATCTTCCTCCTTTGAGAACCAATATCCGCCGCGCCTGCATTTCGGCTTCGTTTATTTGCTTGCTCGGATTCATGATGGCCCTCTCCTTTACCCGAGACCTGTTCGCATGTAGTCCAGTGTCGGAAGCATGAGGGTCCAACTCACAGCGCCGAGGAGGCCCGCTCCAATGGTCTTGAGCATTATTCGCCCAAACAGGCTTTGCGGTTCATCCATCGTGACCTTATGCCGTACAATCAGCCAGGCTAGAAGTGCGAACACCGGCCCAGATACCGTCAGCACGAAACCCGATGCGAGTAGGATCCTGTAGTACTCGACACCCGTACCTTGTGCGGTGCTCCATGGACCTAACAAGTATGCCGAGACTCCAATCAACCCTAACCACAATGCCGCATACATCCAGACGAAAGCTCTTTCCGGTTTCGTGTGTACTGGAGCCACCGCGGCAGCGGTTCCAGCAGCATTCTCATCCATCAATCCGCTCCTTCGTGTTAGCACGCAAGAACATCGGTTCGTCGTGGGCTGATCGAGGCGATCGCCAGCAGCGGTAAGCGAACGCTGTGCGGCCATTCAGCTCCAATCATGCCTGTAGAGTCTACGTCAGTAGAGTGCCTCTCTCAACATGCTTGATGGCATGGAACCTGCACTCTGTAGATGGGCATAGAGTGTAGCCGTTTTTCTATTCGCCACGGGTAATCCACAAATCCGCCCTAATATGGGTAAAGTAAACACACGGTTACGATATTCAGAGGTGAGGATCCATGTCAGAGGAGTTCGAAAAGGCGCCGCCGCAGACCACCCCGGTTGCAGCCGAGATGACTTCGTCCACCCCCGCTTCACCAACTTCGGCACCTGCAGAGAGTGCTGTCGTATCTAGCCGTCCATCCACCGCAATGCTGGTAATCGTCGCATTAGTGGTAGGTGCTATCGGAGGACTTGGATCCGGAATACTCGGCGCTTGGATCATGCAGGCCGAAGGTACCGACGGCTCTGGATCGCAAAGGTCGATCAGAGTGGTTGCGCCTGAAACCGATGAACCTGTGGCCGCTGCTGCCGCGGCTGCCGTCCCCAGCGTGGTCAACATCGACGTTGCAGGATCGTCCATCTCAGGAATGGACGGCCTCCCAGAGGATCCTCCACGTACCCCTGCCCGCGGCAACGGCTCCGGCGTCGCCTTTCGCCAAGCACCCGACGGTGGAACGTTTGTCCTGACCAACGCCCACGTTGTCGGAGGGGCAAACCGCATAATCATCACCGGCACTGACCGAGAGCGTCGCGAGGCTACTCTAGTGGGCGCCGACCAGGAGACCGATGTGGCCGTGCTTCGCGTCGAGGGAGAGTTGCCTTTGATCGAACTCGGGAACTCCGCCGAACTGGAAGTTGGCCAATTGGTCGTGGCTATCGGCTCCCCGTTCGGGTTAACGCACTCGGTAAGCTCAGGAGTGGTCTCGGCGATTGGCCGGTCGATAACCGATTCCGTTAGCAACAGAACGGGAGTCTACCCGCTAGTGGACGTCGTTCAGACGGACGCCGCAATCAATCCCGGGAATTCTGGCGGCGCTCTAGTTGATCGGCTTGGTAGGCTTATCGGTATCAACACCGCGATATTCACCGATTCTGGTGCGAACGATGGTATTGGATTCGCCATCCCTGTGGCCAACGCCGTTCGTATCGCTGATCAGTTGATCGAAGACGGCACCGTTGAACACCCCTTCCTTGGCATTCAAGGTCAGACCGTGCATGAGGCTTTGGCCGAATCCGAAGGACTTCCTGTGACAGAAGGAGCTCTGGTCGTTGCCGTCACCCCAGACACTGAGGCTGAAGCCTCGGGCATTCGTCCGGACGACCTGATTGTAGCCCTCAATGACGAGCCGATCCGATCGATGGAGGACCTGATTCTCCACGTCCGGAGACATGAGGTCGGGGCATCCGTAACATTGCACCTTTATCGGGATGATCGACGCATCGAAGTCGAGATGAAAGTCGGCATAAAGCCTGCCAATCTCCCCGACGCTACTGAAAGCCCGACCGAACCCTCAGAGTGACCGTTCGAAAGGAGCACCCATGATTGATAAGACTCGCTGCAAAGGCTGTGGTTATTACCACATCGGACCCGTCCCCGATGTCTGTCCGGTATGTGGTGCGCCTGCATCATTCTTTGTGGAGTACGCCGGCCCTGGGGACTTGAGCGGCACGAAGACCTTGGAGAATCTTGAAGCCGCGTTCGCCGGAGAATCGCAGGCCAACAGGCTGTATATTCTGTTCCGCAGAATCGCACAGCTGGAGGGAGCTCCTGAATCAGCCCTCAAGGCATTCGATCGCGCGGGGCGGGAGGAAACCGCTCATGCACTAGGACATCTCGCCTATATGGGTCGCCTCGGAACCACCTCGGCTAATCTTGCGACTGCGGCGGCTGGCGAGGACTACGAGTACGAAGATATGTACCCGAAGTTCGCTCAAATCGCAGAAGAAGAGGGTTTCCCTGAGATTGCTTTTTACTTTCGCTCCGTGGGCAGGTTCGAAAAGGAGCATCGAAACGATTATGCTGCCGCGCTAAAGGAGCTACAAGGCTGAATGATGGCCCCTCTGTGTCTCCCGTGTCCCATAAAGGCGCTCGATGAGGAGTCGCTCGAGCACTTAGTCATGAGTCTTGGTTATGAGAAGTACCGGTCGCACCAGCTAATCAGGTGGCTGTACCAGAAGGGAGTCAGCTCGTATGCCGAAATGAGCGACCTCCCCGACGGACTTCTCGCCGCCCTTGCTCAGTCGGCTCCCCTAACTACGCCTAAGATCATTCGAACTGATATTTCCCCGTCCGATCTTTGTAGGAAATATCTCCTGGCCTTGCATGATGGAGTGACTATCGAAAGTGTCGGCATCCCCGATGGACGCAGGCTGACTGTCTGCATCTCCACTCAAGCCGGTTGTCCGCTGGGGTGCACCTTCTGTGCAACCGGCCGGGCCGGATTCGTGCGGGATCTTAGTGTCGGAGAGATCGTAGATCAGGCTAACGTGGTAGCGCGTGACTTTGATCGCCGCGTAACCAACGTGGTTCTGATGGGGCAAGGCGAGCCTTTCCTCAACTATGATAGCTGCATGGCCGCACTTCGGTTCATCAACTCAAGTTTCGGAATTGGTATCGGAGCTAGACACATAACAGTCTCGACTGTAGGACTACTGGATGGGATTCGCAGATTCGCCGAGGAGCCCGGGCAGTACACACTGGCCATCTCGCTCCACTCAGCGGTCCAAAAAACGAGAGACCAGCTGATGCCCGGGGTGCGACAGCACACCTTGCCTGAGCTACGCGCAGCACTGGAAGAATACACGACCCGCACGGGAAGACGGGTTTCACTGGAGTACGCTTTCATCTCCTCGGAGAACGACAGCGATTCTCAACTGCGGTCCTTGATTGATTTTTGCTCTGGGTTGCTGTGCCATGTAAACCTCATGGCCTGTAACCCTGGGCCGACCCACGCGGAGAGGCTGTCTTCTCAAAGGCTAGCCATATTCAAGACCGCTCTTCGGCGGGCAGGCATTCCTGCCACCATCCGTGTCAGCCGAGGCTCCGACATCAATGCGGCTTGCGGTCAGCTCAGTCAGACACACCGCTCAGGTGGCTAATAGCAATACGCCGACAAAGCTCAGCCTGATGATCAGGCTAACGTGGTAGCGCGTGACTTTGATCGCCGCGTAACCAACGTGGTTCTGATGGGGCAAGGCGAGCCTTTCCTCAACTATGATAGCTGCATGGCCGCACTTCGGTTCATCAACTCAAGTTTCGGAATTGGTATCGGAGCTAGACACATAACAGTCTCGACTGTAGGACTACTGGATGGGATTCGCAGATTCGCCGAGGAGCCCGGGCAGTACACACTGGCCATCTCGCTCCACTCAGCGGTCCAAAAAACGAGAGACCAGCTGATGCCCGGGGTGCGACAGCACACCTTGCCTGAGCTACGCGCAGCACTGGAAGAATACACGACCCGCACGGGAAGACGGGTTTCACTGGAGTACGCTTTCATCTCCTCGGAGAACGACAGCGATTCTCAACTGCGGTCCTTGATTGATTTTTGCTCTGGGTTGCTGTGCCATGTAAACCTCATGGCCTGTAACCCTGGGCCGACCCACGCGGAGAGGCTGTCTTCTCAAAGGCTAGCCATATTCAAGACCGCTCTTCGGCGGGCAGGCATTCCTGCCACCATCCGTGTCAGCCGAGGCTCCGACATCAATGCGGCTTGCGGTCAGCTCAGTCAGACACACCGCTCAGGTGGCTAATAGCAATACGCCGACAAAGCTCCCCCGCCGTAGGTCGGGCGGGCTTCTTAGGGAAGGTTCGATAAATCGGTGTCATACGAGCGGACTCGGTCTCGGATTTCGTTGACTCGACGCCACACTGCAGCATCATCCACGCCGCGGAGATTGTCCACCCTGGCACCGAGTCTTGATACAGCCAATTCCGCATCTTGCGCCATCGTCCTCGCCGCCTCGGCGGCTATCACTGCTCTGGCAGACAACCGTCTCCGAGCCTCTACACCAGGAACAGGTGCGAAGAGCACCCCTAGGAGAGCTCCTAAACCGATCCCGAGTAGCATTCCGCCTACGAAGGCACCTGTTCTACAGCGCATCAGTCCACCTCAGCCACGGGAGTAGCGGTCTCGCCATTGATACAGCGAAATATCCTGTCGAGATCCTCTTCCCCGTGAAACTCAATCTCGATCTTGCCCTTTGTGGCAGACTGCTTTACACGAACACCTGTTCCCAGCATCTTTCGAAGTTTAAGGGCCACCACTTTGTATGCGCGTGGTGTCACCGCACGATTCTCGCGCCCCGTCTTTCCCACAGCATACAGCCTGGCGAGATTCTCTGTCTCCCGAACTGAAAGTCCTTCTGCTATGACTTTGGCCGCAAGCTTCAATCGCTGGTCTTCATCTGTGACCGCTAAGATGGCTCTAGCGTGCCCGGACGAAAGCTTAGCTGTGTAGACTAGGTCTTGAATCTCGTCAGGCAAGTCAAGCAATCTCAGTGCGTTAGTAACCGCCGAGCGGGACTTGCTAACCTTGCTGGCCAGCTCAGCCTGTGTCATCTGATGCTCACTGAGCAAGTGGCGATAGCCCCTGGCTTCTTCGATAGGATTTAGGTCCTCTCGCTGAAGGTTCTCGATGAGAGCAATCTCTAGCGACTCCAAGTCCGTGGCGCTTAGAATCCGAACCGCGACCGTTTCCAAACCCGCTGCGGAAGATGCCCGCCATCGCCTTTCGCCGGCAATAATCTGATATCTGTCCCCCAAAGGGCGGACTATGATCGGCTGGAGTAGGCCGACCTTTTTGATTGAATCGGTGAGCTCAGATAGACTCTCTTCGTCGTAGTCGGTCCTCGGCTGGTTTGGATTTGGAACGATCTGTGCGATTGGCAGAAGGGTATCGTCGCCAGCCTCATCCTGGGTGATACCGGGAATTATTGCAGCGAGTCCACGCCCGAGTCCTTTTCTAGTCGACACGAAGCACCACCTCATTTGCCAGGGATCGATAGGCCTCTGCACCCTTTCCGCTGGGATCGTAGGCCGTGATGGGCTGCCCGAAGCTCGGAGCTTCAGACAGTCGAACTGTTCGGGGAATCAGGGTCTCAAATACTTTTCCGTCAAAGTAATCTCGGACCTCTTCAACCACTTGCTGTGACAGCCTAGTTCGTGAGTCATACATGGTCATTACAACGCCAAACACCTCGAGCGATGGATTTAGGTGGGCTCGCACCAAACGGACGCTGTCCATCAATTTGGCAAGCCCCTCAAGCGCATAATATTCGCACTGAATTGGTATCAAAAGACCGTCGGCCGCTGTGAGCGCGTTGATCGTCAGTAGCCCGAGAGAAGGCGGGCAGTCTATGATGATGAAATCGTAATCGGCTACCACAGGGGATAAGATATTTTTCAGCCGATTCTCTCTCGAAAGAGCAGAGACCAGCTCAATCTCTGCGCCAGCCAACTGTATCGTTGCCGGTACTACGAACACGTGTTCGTGTTCGGTGCTCTCGACAATATCGCTAAGTGGCGTATCGGAAAGCATCGCATCGTAGACACAGGCCCGCCGTTGTCCAATATTTAGGCCAAATCCGCTGGTCGCATTGCCCTGCGGGTCCAAATCTATCAGCAGCGTCCGACGCCCAACCGCACCGAGACACGCTGCGAGGTTCACAGCAGTGGTGCTTTTGCCGACACCCCCTTTTTGATTAACAACAGCGAGTATCCGCGCCTTTGAGCCTTGATCACATGTCTGCATATTCCCGCCCATGGTTGACTGACCGAATCACCGGAATTATATACGAAGTGATCCGCCGACGATAGACTACTTTAGTGGGCGCTTCTGGGCAAGGCCGACTCTCCGAGGGAGTTGAACCAAGGGGGGCCCGACTTTTTCATACCTAGAAATCATGCGCCGCTCCTCACCGCCCGTCAATCTGTACTCGTGATGCAGCCCTGGGCTCATTCCACACCGCACAGCTGCTAGGTTCGCAGCTTGGAGCTCGCTTACTTCGGGTGATCCCTTCATGGCCACGAGAACTCCAGAGAACCGCAGAAGCGGACTGGCAAGCTCCACCAGGGAAGCCAGCGATGCAACCGCTCGTGCAGTCACGACGTCATATGCTGAAAGCGTCTCTTCTGGGACACATTCCGCTCGACAGTTCAGAACATTGACTCGGTCGGCGATTCCCAGGTTGTGTATTGCTGCCTCTAGAAACTGCGCCTTGCGTCCAACTGACTCAATCATGGTAACTTGCATCGATGGTTTAAGGATTGCGAATGGTATCGCCGGATATCCCTGACCGGATCCGATATCGACCAGGCGGCGAGACATCGCCGGCAAGGAGTCGAGCGCCATAATGGAGTCGATGGCGTGAAGTCGCAAAGCTTCCTGGGGATTACGGATTGCGGTGAGGTTATGGTTTAAGTTAACTTCCAGCACCATCCTCAAGTGATCAAGCAGGGCGGTAATCTGCCCACCGGTAACCGGAACGGCCGCTTCGGCGAGGTAGGTCCTTAATTGTGCTTCTAAGGCGAGTCGGTCTTTAGGTTTCACGTGAAACATCTCCGCAACAGGTTGAGTTGGGAACACAGATGCAGGTCGCTCATTGTTTCAATCCAATCCTTTCACACCAAATGGCGCTGTTGTTTGCCAAAAGCCTCTGATACCCAAGTTTTTGGCGCTGGCCACCCGTTTCCTTTCCTGAAGGTATATGGGTTTGCCCTAAATGACAAGGGGCGCCGC
Source organism: Actinomycetota bacterium (assembly GCA_023488435.1). Classification (NCBI taxonomy): domain Bacteria; kingdom Bacillati; phylum Actinomycetota; species Actinomycetota bacterium. Next base: position 17,162 of record JAMDCK010000048.1, on the reverse strand, counting down.
TTAGCGCCCCTTGATCCATACCATTGTAAAAATCTAGTTTGGCTTTATCACCACTGCTCGAAAAGGCTCTTCCCCTTCACTGACGGTAGTCACGCGTGTGTTATTTCTCAGTGCGAAGTGGACTGTCCGACGTTCGTAGCCAGTCATAGGTCGCAACTTAACTTCTTCGCGGGATCGAATGGCCCTTTCGGCTGAGCGCTGAGCCACCGCCTCGATTTTGGCCCGCATCCTGTTCCTATAGCCTTCCACGTCTATCACTACCGGGTAACGGAATCCGAGTGCCTTGCTGGTCGCAGCTGCAACCAGAACCTGTATAGCGTCAAGGCAGCGTCCATGGCGTCCGATTAGAATGCCGAGATCATCTCCCACTACGTCTAGTATGATCTCCCCTTCATCGCCCTCATATTCTTCGATCTCTGCGGCGAGTCTGAAACTGTCAAGCAGCGCTCTGAGGACCTTGACGGCGTGGTCTGCCACCCTGTCTAGCTCCTCCTCTGTGAGGTCCGGGTGGGTGTGGCGGACACTAAAACCAAGGTCGGCGCCCCCGTCTTCGCCTCCTTCATCGGCAACGAATCCAGCGTGAGCAGTCATTTCTGTCATAAACTCAGTCGTTAGGGCAACGCGGAGACGAAAAGCCGTGCGTTCCGATGAGAAATTTGATTCATCAGAGCCTTCTGGCTCAAGAACCTCATAGTCTACCGAGTCCTGCTGAACCCCAAGCTCTTCCAGAGCCACGTCAAGTGCCTCAGCAATGGACGGGCCTTCAACGACTACCTCCCTTTTCATATTATCAATCTCCCTTTTTTGTCGCCAGATACTTCAGGATAACCTGTTGTTGGGCAATTCCTATCACAGCGGAAGTTACCCAGTAGAGAAGGACTCCCGCTGGGCTAATCCAGCCGAAGTAGAGCATCATCACTGCCATAATCATACCGATCTGCTTTTGCTGTCGCTCGCCCGGCATAAGCTGCATTGGAAGCCATACACTCAAGCCGAACATTACCACCAGGACGATGTAGGGGAGGGATGCCAATAAACCACCATCCGCATAGACCGCCGCGGGCGTGAGGGTAATGTCTGATAGGAGGACAGAAAACCGTTTAGCCGCCTCGCTTTGCATGGGCTCTAAGGACTGTAGGTGCCGCAACAAGTGTCCGGGATTTTCCGGCGTACCGCCCAGAACCTGGAAGAGGGCAAGAAAGATAGGCATCTGAAGCAATATAGGTAAGCACCCACCGAAGGGATTAATCTTGTTCTCTTGATAGTACTTTAGTATTTCCTCTTGCTGCTTCTCTTTGTCATCTTTGTACTTCTTCTGCAGGGCTTTGATTTTCGGCTGGATTCTTTGCAGCTCGTGCATGGACTTAGTTTGCTTGACCACCAGGGGTGCGATAGCAATCCTGAGGACAAGAGTTAGAAGAACAATTGCCCAACCGTAATCGCCAGTAACACCATACAGGTATTGAAGTCCGCTAAATATCAGATCTTTGAATGTGAGCCACACGTTATTGGACCTCCTAAGTCAGAACTTCATAGGCGCATGGACAACATGACTTCAGGGCACCGGATCGTGGCCACCGGGGTTCCATGGGTGGCATCGGGATATTCGCACGAGTGAGAGCCAGCTGCCACGTATAACTCCATATTTGTCGATAGCAGCGACTGCATAGCCAGAGCAGGTGGGGGAGAATCTACAGGCTGGTGGGAGCAGGGGTGATATGAATCGCCTATAAAGATTTATTATACTAACTATTAGAAATTTCACAGTGGGCCCCTGTCAACCTGGCTCTTTCGTAATATACCACTAAGCTGAGATGCCACCTCTGACGGGGTTGTGTTCTCGAGTGAATGTCTAGCGATGATTGCAATCCTGAAGCCCCCCCAGGGACCTCCTGAGAGCCTAACGGCCTCTTTAATGACCCTCTTGGCCCGGTTTCGGATAACGGCTCCGCCAATTTTCCTGCCTGCGATGGCTGCAACCAGGCCTGCGGGAGGATCGAAAGAGTCGCCATCGCAGACAAGCACTGTGATCTTCGAACTTGAATATCGCCTGCCGTGGCGAAAGATCTCTTCGACTACACGTCCGGGCGCCTGTGCACGTAACACACTGCCTCCGAGTGCGTTCAAGTTTTTATCCCTAAGCTGTTAGGGTTGCACGTCCTTTTCTGCGACGTGCGGAGATTATCGCTCTGCCGGCTTTTGTGGACATTCTCACTCTGAAGCCGTGTGTTTTGCTTCGCTTGCGGTTATTAGGTTGGTATGTGCGTTTCAACTGAATTTCCTCCATTCGCCGCCCCAGAACCAGGGCGGACAGCCCGACGATTGTATAGATGCGGGGACCATAATGTCAACCTGCCACCTACTAAGTTCCTCGTATTGTCACTTTCTGCACCCCGGAAATTTATGGGCGTGCATCCACCTCAAACTCTCCTCCATTCTGTGGATACTGTGGAAAACGCAGGACTTATGGTCGCCCGCCCTGTGGACAACATTCGCCCACTCATATCTAGTGGGGCTGCGTTCTGATACCATCGCCTTCCTACAACAAGCTTTGCACAGTGCGATTGTCCCTTGAAATACTGAATAGCCGCACCAAATGCAACTCAATGATGCCTGTAGGCAGATCGTGAATAGTTATCCACAATGCTACGTATATTCGTTCGCTCTCTGCTGGCCTTTTCCACAGAACTCGACTGATTTTCGAATATTGTTTGCTTGGAAAATTGTCCGGCGGCGGGAATTGACACTCTTCGGATAGTTACATCCACCCTCGGGGAGGAGTTGTCCACATTTATGGAAAGTCCTGTTGATAACTGGAAACACGAGTTGTGGGGCCTGGGACTCCCAAGTTTAGGTGCTGCTAATCGAACTCTGGGTGAGCTTTGGTTTTGCTTGTTCCTAACAGTGTTATCCGTTGGCTCCAATGGAGGAAGCGCGTTGAGGACTTTTTTTGAGAATGCAACTCGGGTTTCCGAAGGCGCACGCATGTATACGGTACTGAATGAAGTTGATCAGCCCGCGCCTTCGCACTCACATCTTTTCCTTGCCGAAGTTGTGGTTTATGACTCACTCGGCACTCCCCCTAAAATGACTGTCCTCCAGTCTTCGTCTGCTGGTTCACTCATCGAGGAGCTGAGCAGCGGCACCCACCGATTAGTTTGCGAAATGGGCGGTAGTTTTCCCTACGCTGTCATCAGAGAAATCATGGAGAACTTGATTCATGCTGATTTTCGTAATGTAGTGGTTTCGATTTTGGAATCTGGTCGCGTGCTCAGAGTTGCAGATCAAGGGCCCGGCATTTCAAACAAAGCTCACGCCCTGTTGCCCGGATTCACTACAGCGAGCTCGGACATGAAGGCCGTAATTCGTGGAGTCGGTTCTGGTCTACCCCTAGTAAGCGACTACCTGACTCGCAGTGGGGGCAACTTTTCAATTGAGGACAACCTCGGCACCGGCACAGTTCTCACATTGGAAGCAGCCCTCCCTTCCGGTACCCCGACGAACTCGGCCGACGGAGTCCTTACGCCCCAAGTCACCGAGATTCAGAATCATGATAACAATCTAACTCCTAGGCAAAAGAAGGTTTTAGCTTTGGCCTTCGAATACGGCGAGGTGGGGCCGACACTGCTCTCCAAAGAGCTCTCGGTGGGCCTATCAACGGCCTTTCGGGACTTAGAGCATTTGACCATGGTGGGTCTGATCGAACAAAACGACGTCGGCCGCAGGACTCTCACCCGCGCGGGAGTCAATTGTGTGAACCAGTTATTCTCGGAATAGGAGATATTATTCATGGTTATAGATAGGGCCGATTCCACCATGTCGTCGCTTTGGGCTAGCGTTCTTGATGTTGTTCGTGCTGAGCTCAACACTCCTACGTTCAAGACATGGTTCGAGCACATGAGCCCACTCGAGATCTCAGGGGGGAGTCTGATAATTGGAGTCCAGAATGAATTTGCCAGGGATTGGCTCGAATCGCGGTACTCGGACCTGCTTGCGTCAGCCCTTCGCTCTGTTACAGACGAGCCATTGGTAGTTAAGTTCATTATTCACGAGGAACCAACAACGCCTACTGGACAAAGTTTCAAGGATGAGCAACTAGAACCTCCACTGCCTCCCTCGGACCGAGTTTTGTCGAAAATATCTCCGAGTGAACCTAAGCTCAGTACATTGAACCCAAAATACACTTTTGATTCCTTTGTTATAGGAACATCTAACCGTTTCGCTCATGCTGCAGCGTTGGCTGTCGCAGAAGCACCTGGTAGAGCCTATAACCCGCTCTTTATTTATGGGGGGGTAGGGTTAGGTAAGACACATTTACTTCACGCTATAGCCAAGTACGTAAATCAAGGATTTCCTCATATGAAGGTGTGCTATGTAACATCCGAACAATTCACGAATGACTTTATCAACTCAATAGCCGATAGGGACAAAAAGAGAATTGGTGGTTTTCGGAAACAATATAGGACTAACGACGTCTTGTTGATCGACGATATTCAATTCTTAAAGGGTAAGGAGGGGACCCAAGAGGAGTTCTTTCATACATTCAATACATTACAGCAGTCCGGCAAACAAGTGATTTTGTCGTCTGACAGGCCCCCAAAAGACATCGCAATGTTAGAAGAGCGGTTGAGAAGTCGTTTTGAAATGGGTTTGATTACAGACATTCAACCTCCTGATCTCGAAACAAGAATCGCGATCTTGAAAAGAAAAATAGAAACTGAGCGTCTAAATGTGCCCTCTGAAGTGATGATGTTTATCGCCGATAGAATCTCATCGAATATTAGAGAACTCGAGGGCGCCTTGATCCGCGTTGTGGCATACAGCTCACTAACAAGACAAACGATAGATATCAAGTTAGCCAGTAGTGTGTTGAAGGATATCTTTCCTGAGCGTAGATCTAGGCCTATTTCTATATCCTCCATCCAAAAGGAGGTTTGTAAGTTCTTCTCCATTACCCATACTGAATTGATAAGTAGTAAGAGGTCCCAAAGTATTGTTTATCCTAGGCAGGTCGCAATGTATCTTGCTCGTGAGTTGACCGATCTCTCATTACCTAGAATAGGTGGAGAGTTTGGAGGACGAGATCACACGACCGTAATGCATGCAACAGCGAAGATTCAAAACATGATGGCCGGCGAAAGAGAAGTCTACAGCCAGATCCAGGAGTTGACCAACATAATCAAGCAGAGGAATTAGGTTTCATTTATCGTGGATAGGTGTCTAATAACATGTGGACGAATTGTTGATTTTAGAACGGGTGGTATTATCTGTAGGGAATTTTCCCCATACTCGAGTATCAATATCAACAAGTTTGATGTCTTAAGATTGATGGGTTTAGCTGTAGGAAAAGTAGTTATCAACACAAAGTAGTCCTATTACTATTACTGTTGTTTAAAGTTCATTGAATTTAAGGAGTAGTAACTACCATGAACCTAGTTGTTGACAAGGAAGAACTACTCAGGTCGATTGTTGTGATTACAAAAGGTTTATCCTCGAGATCCACAATCCCGATTTTGTCTGGAGTACGGATAGAAGCAAGTGCCGATGGTCAGGTAACCCTATCCACAACAGATTTAGAGATATCTGTTAGATCAGTGATTCAAAGCAGAGTTTCCGAGCCTGGTGTCGTTGTAGTCCCCGGACGCCTGTTTTCAGAGATAATCAAATCATTTCCATCAGCTTCCGTTAGTTTGGTCGTTGAAAACAATAGTCTCCAAATAAAATGTGAACGCTCTTTATTCACTCTATCAACGTTGCAGAGTGAGGAGTTTCCTAAGTTTCCCGTATTAGATATCAGTCAAAAAATCTTGATTCCCCGGCTAGTTATCTTGGAATCACTCCAAGAAGTAAATAAGGCGATCAGTAGGGATGAAACCAGGCCTATACTAACCGGAATCTATATGACAATAACCGATTCAAAACTCACTATGGTGGCAACCGACTCATATAGACTTGCGGTTAGTAGTGTCATGCTGGAAAACAATAACGAAAACCTCGAGGTAATCATTCCCGGTAAAATATTCGAGGATGTAGTCAAGTCCACTACTGGCGACATGCTCTCAATAGCCATAACCGATAATCAAATCATTATGGATGTAGCTAAAGACACGTTTATCACAAGAAGGATTGAAGGCACCTTCCCGAACTACAAGCAGTTAATCCCAACTGATTTCCAGACAACCCTTAAAGTGAACAAAAAGGACCTACTCGAAGCTGTAAAGAGAGTCGCAATACTTACACAACACAACACATCAATACGCCTGATGGTATCAACAGAAGATAACAAACTTACTCTGATATCCACTAGTCAAGATATAGGAAATGCCAAAGAAGAGGTGTTTGCAGAAGTGAGTGGTGTCGATGTAGAGATGGCATATAACCACAATTACCTTCTCGATGGAATCAATGCTTCCATTGGAGACACAATCAATTTAAATGTTGTGAGTCCACTAAAACCAGGACTGATCAGATCTGAAGATCGGGATGGATATATGTATGTGATCATGCCCGTCCGGATAAACTAGCGTCTGAATTTAGGATGCGGATAGATGTCTTTAGTGCCCATCCGAAACCTACTTAGTGATCACAAAGGTATACGTAAGAATCAGAACTTTATCCACCTTTCCGTTCTCATATCAGTGTGGCATAACCTCGTTGGTGCCCAAATTTCATCCAACACCAAGGTTGTCAGTTTCAAGAACGGAGTGGTTAAGGTTGCGGTTACCTCGTCGGCTTGGGCAACAGAATTATCTGCAATCAAACACGATCTAATTCTTCAAATCAACAATACGACAGGAAACAGTAAGGCCTCATTAAGGGACATTGTGTTCTATGTTGTCAACAACACTACTGAGTCTGACGACATCGGCAAAACAATGGCTCAAAATAAACCCGTTATTAAGAAAATCCCCCTTGATGATGACGAAAAGTTCAACCTTGAGAAGAGTGTAAGTTGTATACATAACGAACACCTCAGAGACCTTGCAATCAAGGTTACAGCCTTGGATCTCGAGATCAAGAAAGGGGCGTCGACCAAAGATTAGAGGCCAACCACCACAACAAAGATATACAACAGGTTGTGCTATCATAACTCCTGGCTGAGCACATATTGTGCTTCCATATTGACCAGTTTATAGGAGAGCTTAGTGCCGACGAATTCATACTCCGGTAAAGATATTCAGGTCCTAGAGGGCCTAGAAGCTGTACGAAAAAGACCCGGAATGTATATCGGGTCAACAGGATCAAAGGGTCTACACCACCTAGTCTACGAGGTGGTCGACAACTCGGTTGATGAGGCTCTTGCGGGATTCTGTTCTTTCGTCGATGTATTCATTCATAACGACAATTCAGTAACCGTGATCGACGATGGTCGTGGAATACCAGTAGATAAGCATCCAAAACTCAAAAAACCAACCTTAGAGGTAGTATTAACTATCCTGCATGCTGGGGGGAAGTTCGGTGGAGAGGGATACAAGGTTTCGGGTGGATTACACGGCGTAGGGGTTTCAGTGGTTAATGCCCTGTCTAGCAAACTTGTAGTCGAGGTGAAGCGAGACGGCAAGATATTCACACAGGATTACGGATACGGAAAACCCCTAACTTCCATTTCAGAAGGCGGGAAAACTAAAGGGACCGGCACCAAAATCACCTTTAGCCCAGACCCAGACATCTTTGAAACGCTTAATTTCGATTTTGATGTTCTGGCCACTAGGTTCAGAGAAACGGCTTTCCTAAACAAGAATCTGAAAATTCGTCTTACGGATGAAAGAGAAGATGACCCAAGAGTTGAGGAGTTCAAGTACGCGGGTGGAATCGTTGACTTTGTGAAGTATTTGAACGAGAAGAAAGATACTATACATAGCCGCATAATCCATTTTGAAGCAGAGGCCGCCGAAGGGCATGTCGAAATTGCCATGCAGTGGAACAATGGCTACTCGGACTCAGTGCTAGCCTTCGCCAATAACATCAATACCCATGAAGGAGGAACTCACCTCGATGGGTTCAAGAACGCAATCACAAGGACAGTAAACGACTACGCGCGGAGACAGAACATCCTCAAAGAAAAAGAGGACAACCTTTCAGGCGAGGACATTAGAGAGGGCCTAGCTTGTGTTATCTCCGTCAAACTTCGCGATCCTCAGTTTGAGGGACAAACCAAGACCAAACTGGGGAACACGGAGATTCGTGGCTTTGTTCAGTCGACAGTTACACAAGCTTTCGCAGAGTATCTAGAGGAACACCCAAAGCCGGCTCGGCTGATCGTTGCAAAAGCAGCCCAGGCTGCAAAAGCTAGGGCCGCCGCCAGGAAAGCGAGAGAATTGACGCGCCGCAAGGGCCTGTTAGAGTCGTCGACTCTACCAGGCAAACTTGCCGACTGTTCGATCAAAGATGCAGAGCTCGCAGAAGTCTACTTTGTGGAGGGAGACTCGGCGGGGGGATCCGCAAAACAGGCTAGGGACCGCTCTTTCCAAGCGATCCTACCCCTTAAGGGGAAGATTCTGAACGTAGAGAAGGCTGGGCTTAGTCGATCTCTGGGATCTGAAGAGATTCAGGCAATGATTACTGCACTGGGGACTGGAATAGCCGATGAGTTTGACATCACCCAGGCTCGCTATCATAAAGCGATAATCATGACCGACGCGGATGTCGACGGGGCCCATATACGCTGTCTCATACTGACATTTTTCTATAGGTACATGAGAGAGATGATAGAGCACGGTTACGTTTACATCGCGCAGCCGCCGTTGTTCAAGATCTCTTACGGTAGAAAAACAGACTATGCGTACAGCGATAAACAATTACAGCAAATTCTAGCGACGCTTCCCCAGACAACGAAGGTAACCTTGCAGCGATACAAAGGTTTGGGAGAAATGAATCCCGAGCAACTATGGGAGACCACCATGGATCCCACTACGAGAACTCTCATGCGGGTAACATTGGATGATGCCTTTGCAGCTGAAAAGGCGTTCACCGACTTGATGGGGGACAACGTCGAGCCACGTAAGGAATTCATTCAGAGACATGCAAGGGATGTTCGCTTCCTGGATGTCTAGCGCGATATGGAATACAGAAATGGAAGACCTGCCTAAACGTAAGAAAGCACCTGAATTCAGGCCCCCTCCATGGGAGCAGCAAGCCGATTCGCCTCAACCAGTCAAAGAGGCGGAAGAAACACCGCAGCAGCCTTTGCCTCTAAAACCACAGCTTCAGGCAGGATCGAACGAGGAGTCCTCAAGGCCCAAAGTGGTGCCAGAGCAGTTAGAGGGCATGCTTGTTCAGTTATCCATGCAAGAGTCCGACTCTGGCAAAGAGCTTCGCACGGTAAGCCTCTTAAGCTCCCTCTTTTTGGGAGCAGTGGGACTGATGATGGTGGTTTGGGGTGTGGTGGCAACAGTCCGGACTGCTCAAGCCGGCGTTGCTGGAGCGACCGGTGGGCTTATCTTGATAGTCTTCGGAGGCGGCTTCATTGGTATAGCCGCTTGGACCGCCATAAGGTATACGAAGCGACGAGGAGAACGATAGAGTGTCCGAGGAACTTTTTGAATCAACGGTACTTCCAGTAGATATTCAGCAAGAGCTCAGAGAGTCGTTTCTCGAATACTCGATGAGTGTCATTGTAGCGAGGGCCTTGCCTGATGTTAGGGACGGACTCAAGCCAGTGCATCGCCGGATTCTACATGCGATGAACGAGTCAGGACTTACGCCGGGAAGGGCTTACAAGAAGTCCGCTTGGACTGTGGGTGAAGTAATAGGTAAGTACCACCCGCACGGAGATGCGGCGGTATACGACACGATGGTGCGTCTTGCCCAAGACTTCTCGATGCGAGAGCCGCTTATCGACGGACATGGTAACTTCGGATCCGTAGACGGCGATCGCGCTGCGGCGATGCGGTATACAGAAGCGCGGTTGCGTAAAATTGCTTCGGAGCTGCTTCGTGACCTCGATAAAGAAACCGTGGACTTTGGGCCCAACTACGACGAATCGCTACAAGAACCATTGGTGCTCCCAGCCAGATTCCCTAATCTAATCGTCAACGGGGTGGCCGGCATCGCCGTAGGTATGGCAACCAACATTCCTCCGCACAACCTCGGTGAGGCGATAGACGCTGTTCTCTTGATGATAGACAACCCGGACGCCAGTGCAGCAGACATCATGCAGGTGATGCCAGGACCTGACTTCCCAACCGGGGGATCCATTATGGGCAGGGAGGGTATAGCCGACTACTATGCCACAGGGCGCGGCTCCATCAGAGTCAGGGGTAAGGCTCACATAGAACAGACCTCGACAGGGCGCATGCGTATCATCATCACCGAGATCCCCTACACGGTGAACAAGTCAAAGCTAGTGACAAAAATCGCAGAGCTGGTAAGGGAGAAGAAGCTCACAGAGATATCGGATCTGAGAGATGAGTCTGACAGAAAAGGCATGCGTATAGTCGTAGAGCTGAAGAACTCTTGCATTCCTCAGGTCGTGCTCAACAAGCTCTTCAAACACACTCAGCTTCAGACGGGCGTCGGCATAATCATGCTGGCTCTGGTCAATCGCGTACCAAAGACACTGACCATGCCAGAGATGCTTAAACACTACATCGAGCACCAAAAGGAAGTGGTTGTTCGCCGGACGACCTTCGATCTTCGGAAAGCCGAGGAGAGGGCACATATCCTCGACGGCTACGTTATTGCGCTAGACCATATCGATGAGGTTATCAGGATCATAAGAGGAAGCGCAGACGATCATCAGGCAAAAGCCAGCTTAGTCGAGAGGTTCGGCTTCTCAGACGCACAAGTAGACGCCATCCTTGAGATGAGGCTCAGGCGTCTAACGGGCCTAGAAAGAGGCAAAATCGACGAAGAGCTCAATGGATTACGCGAGAGGATCGCTTGGTACAAGCAAGTTCTAGGCGATGTAAACCTAGTGCTCCAGATCATCAAGGATGAACTGACAGAGATTAGGGAGAAGTTTGCGAACCCGAGAAGAACTGAGTTGGCCGGCACAGTTGCTGATCTCGATGTTGAGGACCTTATAGCCGAAGAGGACATGGTGGTCACAATCACCAGAGCTGGTTACGTGAAGAGGCTGCCTGTGGCCACATACAGACAGCAGAAAAGAGGCGGAAAGGGAGTCAGCGGACTCAATCTCAAAGAAAGCGATCTGGTTGAACATCTATTCATCAGTTCCACCCATGACTACGTGCTGTTCTTTTCCACAAAGGGTAAGGTGTACCGCCTGAAAGTTCACGAGCTCCCTGTGGGGTCAAGGCACGCCCGAGGAACAGCTGCAGTCAATCTATTACCATTTGAGCAGGGTGAGAAGATAGCCGCCGCTATCACCACCCGAGAGTTCGGACCGGATGATTACCTCCTCTTCGCAACAAGGGCCGGAATGGTCAAGAAGACCGCCCTTCAGGCCTACGACCGGAGCAGGCGGGACGGACTTATAGCGATTAACCTCAGATCCGGAGATGAGCTGATCGCCGTCAAGCGGGTCAAGTCGGGAGAGCACGTCGTGATGGTTTCATCGGCGGGTAAGGCAATCGTTTGGAATGAGAGCGATGCTCGGCCTATGGGGCGCGACACCATGGGAGTCAAAGGCATGAACATCAAGGAAGGGGAGGCGGCCCTGGGCATGGAGATAGCCCCCAGCAACTCCGAACTTTTCGTGGTGACGGAGCGTGGATTCGGCAAGCGTACCCCTGTTGATGCCTATCCGGTCCAGCGGCGTGGCGGACAAGGGGTCAGGACCATACAGGTAACGGAGAAGAAGGGGCTTTTGGCCGGGATGAAGATCATCCAGCCACAGCACGAATTGATGCTGATCAGCCTGGAGGGCGTAGTCATCCGGGTGAAGGCGGACGATATCTCCAAGCTGGGCCGCTCCACTCAGGGCGTCAAGGTCATGAACGTCGGGCCTACAGACAAGGTCGTGGCCATAGCCCGGGTTTCAGCGGGGAAGAAAGCCAATAAAAGCAAGGGAATGGTCGAAGGACAGACGGCCATGCAGATCGAGACAGCCGAAGACCAAGGAGCGCCGGGCACAGTTCAAGAAGACAGACGTCTGGCCGATGCAGAGGACTTGGTCAGCGAGGAATTCGATGATGGAGATGAGGGCGGCGAATAACTCATCATCGAGCCATGCTGCAGAAGCGATGAATGATGTCAGCAGTCCTCGGCGAACCGTAAGGGTAGTGCTGTTCGACCTTGACGGAACCCTGATCGACTCGATACCGCTGATAGTTGCCTCGTTGAGGCACGCCCTTAGTACTGTTCTTGGCCTGGCTCTGACAGATGAGCAGCTCATGCGAAATATCGGAACTCCGTTGGTGAAGCAGCTGAGAGGCTTCTCGCGGGAGCATTCGGATGAGCTACTTCGAGTCTACAGAGAACACAATGCGATTCACCATGACGCTTGGGTAAAGTCGTACCCAAACACCGGTGAAACCTTAGCGGCGCTCAAGGCTAAGGGTTATCCGATTGGGGTCGTCACATCGAAGGCGGGTGAAGCCGCCAGACGAGGCCTTGCTGTCACAGGGCTTGATCAGTACGTCGATATCCTTGTGAGCTGCGATGACACCGACAGCCACAAACCAGAACCGGAGCCCCTCTACTTGGCCGCTGAGCGCTTCGGCGTAAAGGCCTCGGAATGCGTGTACGTTGGGGATAGTGAATTCGACATGGAGGCAGCAAATGCGGCCGGGGCGGTTAGCGTCGCGGCTCTATGGGGTCCATTTCCAGAGGCTACCGTGCTAGGGCCTGGCGTGGATCACGCACTCGAAACCATAGTCGCCCTGCCCCCATTGTTGGATGCTCTGAACAAAGGGTAAGAACTGGTTGTTCGATGTTGGATACAGTTTTGCTATTGCCGAAACGGTAATAGGAAGCGAAGGAGGCAGCAATTGTCACGCAAGACGAAACTGATAGTCGGGTTCATAGTGCTGCTCCTGATTGGAGCCGGCGCCGCGGCAGCAATCCTGGGAACCCGTTCGGCAGTAGTCGAAGTGGAGACAGCGGCCGTGAGGGTAGAAACCCTCGGGGTGGCTGTGACAGCCTCCGGACAGATAGAGATGGGCGAGCGAGGGGATGTGTTTCCTCGGAGTCCGGGAGTTATAGAAGCGATACTTGTAGAAGAAGGACAGCAGGTCGCATCAGGAACTGTAATCGCCACGCTTGAGCGTGAGCCCTTCGAGTTGCAGCTAAAACAGGCTGAGGCGGGCCTCGTTCAAGCCGAATCCCAGCTCGCTGCGATTGAGCGACAGGAGCCGGGGAGCGGTGAGCTTCGTGCAGCTCGTACGGCAACGGACGTGGCCTGGAGGCAGTATCAAGCAGCGGCAAAGGCAGCGGGAGCATCTGGTGGACCGGGACCGATGGCCGCAGAAGTCGAAGCTGCGCGCAGGGTAACCCAAGAAACTCGTAGGGCGCATGAGCAGGCTACGGTTGCTTTCGAAGCCGCGCGGAGTGCTCATGAGGCTTCACCCACGCCCACGCTTGAAGGAGCTCGTGTCGCAGCAGAGGCTACCATGCTGCAGGCTCGACAGGCCCACATCGCAGCCCAACAACGGGAGGCCGGTTTAGTCGCAGCGAACGAAGCCGCAGCTCGCCAGCAGGCGTTAGCGGCACGGGATCAGGCCCACATCGGATATCTGACAGCCAAAGCCCAGCAAGACAGACTTGAGAGCACAGATCTGTCCCCCGAGCGTCGGGCTGCTCGAGCTGCTATCAGCCAAGCCAGGGATGCAGTGGCGCTAGCGCAAAGGAACTTGGATGAATCCGCACTGGTTGCACCCGTAAACGGGGTTGTGGTGTTCCGCTCGGCCGGATCCGCGATACCGGGAGCTCCAGCTGTAAAACCGACCATCGGAACGCCCGTTTCCCCTCAAGCAGCACCTTTCTCGGTCGTGAATATGACAACTGGGCAGTTTGTCGCACAGGTTGATGAGGCCGACATTGCGCGGGTGGCCGAAGATAAGAAGGCACTCATCAGGGTGGACGCATTTCCGTTGGCGGAGTTGAGCGGAGTGGTGACGAGAATCTCGCCGATCGCTGAAATAACCGCGACCGGAGGTACGACATTCCTGGTCTACATCGAGCTTGCCGAAGTGCCGGCCGACGTAGAACTGAGAGACGGTATGCAGGGAGATGCCGAGATTGAGATCGAGGCCATCTCTGAGGCTATGACGATACCAATCGAAGCGCTCTTCGATGAAGGCGGACAGACTCACGTCTATGTGCTGACCAACGGACAGACATTGGTTCGTACTCGGGTGGAAGTCGGAACAGTCACCGAGACTGAGGCGCAGGTACTGTCAGGACTCGAGGAGGGCGATGAAGTCGCTTTGTCGGGCCCCACGGAACTGACTGATGGATTGCGAGTGCGACCTGCAGAATGAGCGCAACACAAGACCGACCTTTTTCTTCGGCATCTGCGAAAAGCCTAGCTGGCAACGGGATGGTGCGTCCGGTGTTGACTGCGACGGGCGTGACGAAGACGTACGTCCTCGATGAAGTAGAGGTCCATGCGCTTCGCGGAGTCGACCTCGATGTCAACGCCGGTGAGATGCTAGCTATCATGGGGCCATCGGGCTCCGGCAAGTCGACGCTGATGCACGTCATCGGTCTTCTCGACCTGCCGACGTCGGGCACCGTCAAAGTTGAGGGCGAAGAGGTTTCGGACATGGAGCCCAACAAACTTGCGGCGGTCCGGAACAAGCGGATAGGCTTCGTCTTCCAGGCTTTCAACCTGCTTGCTAGGACGACGGCTCAGGCCAACGTCGAGCTGCCGCTCATTTATGCAGGAATGTCCGCCTCCGACAGAGCCAAAGCGGCCAAAGAGGCCCTTGACCAGGTGGGTCTTGCTGATCGCATCCACCATCTGCCTAATCAGCTCTCAGGTGGTCAGCAGCAGAGAGTCGCTATCGCACGGGCGCTCGTCACCAAGCCGAGCATCGTACTCGCCGACGAGCCCACGGGCAACCTCGATTCGCGCTCGGGCGTGGAGATCATGGCTATTCTCCAGCGACTCAACTCCGAGGGTATCACGGTCGTGCTTGTCACGCATGACCATGCGGTAGCCTCTCATGGACAGAGGATCATCCACTTGGGCGATGGCCTGATCGTCCGGCAGGAGACGGTGCTCGAACGGATCGACGCCAAAGCCAACCTGGAAGCTATGCTAGCGGCTCAGGCTGCGAGCGAAGCGGCTGGGACCCCCCGATGAACATCTGGGAAAGCGTCCGAATCGCTATCAGAGCCTTGAATGCGAACAGGGTCCGGAGCTTGCTGACCATGCTCGGCGTGATCATCGGTGTTGCGGCGGTCATCTTGTTGGTGGCGATCGGCACTGGGGTCCAAGACGAGGTCACCGGGACCATCGAGGGCTTGGGTAGCAATCTCATCTTCGTCTTTGCCGGCAATATGGAGGATGGCGGAGGCGGGGGCGGCTTCTCGATCAATCGCCCGCTAACCGGGGCTGAGGTCGAACTGCTCGCCAGTCGGCTTAGCGAGGAACATCGAGTGGTGCCGGTCGTACAAGGGCCGGTCACGCTACGTTCAGGCAACCGAACCATGCGCTCCACAGTCGCAGGAAGCAACGAGTACGCCGGAGAGGTCTTCACGGCTGACTACATCGGGGGCAGGCACTATCGCCGCAGCGAGGTGATGGCGGGATCGCGGGTCGTGATCCTCGGCAGCCGGGTGCGCGACAACCTCTTCCCGTTCCAAGATCCCATCGGCCGCGAGATCGATATCAACGGCATCAGGTTCACCGTGATCGGGCACCTCGCTGCACAGGGCGGCTCGCTTACAGGCGATCAGGACAACCAGATCTTCATGCCGCTCAGCGCAGCGCAAAGGGTGCTAGACACCACCGATTTGAGCTCGATAATCGTACGAGCCGCCGAGGCGGATCGAATCGAATCGGTCCAGGCGCAGATAGAGCGAACACTGAGGCCCTCCTTGGGCGAGGAGTTCAGCGTCATGACGCAGGAGCAGACCCTGGGGATGCTCTCGACCTTGCTCGGGACGCTGACGGTGATGCTCGCCGGCATAGCTGGGATATCGCTTCTCGTGGGCGGCGTTGGCATTATGAACATCATGCTGGTGAGCGTCTCCGAGAGGACCCGGGAGATCGGTATCCGCAAAGCCGTGGGTGCTAAGACCTACGACATCATGGCACAGTTCGTGATCGAGGCGGTCATGCTTTCGGTCCTGGGTGGGCTGATTGGCGTGATGATAGGGTGGGGCGGTGCGCTGGCGCTACAAGCGGTAGTCCCGACTCAGGTCACGGCGTGGGCTGTAGGACTGGCCTTCTTCTTCTCGGCGGGTGTCGGGGTGTTCTTTGGAGTGTATCCGGCGTGGCGCGCGTCGAAGCTCGAGCCGATAGCCGCTCTGCGATACGAGTGAGCCGCTAGACGCCGAAGGGCGAGCGTTCAGCCCTGGAAGTCGCTGGGGTCGACATCGTCGAGGAAAGCTCGGAACTCCTCGACCTGCGCCTCCTCGTCCATCTCCTGGAGCTGGTCGGCGATGATCGAGGCCTCGGTGAAGACCTCCTCGGCGACGTAGATGGGCGACCCGGTGCGAACAGCGAGTGCGATCGAGTCGCTTGGTCGCGCGTCCACTGTTAGCGAGGTGCCTTCGGAGGCCAGGATCACAGATGCGTAGAAGGTGCCGCCGTCGAGCCGAGTGATCTCGACCCGATCCACCGTTTGGCCGAGTGTGGTGATGATGTTGTGTAGCAGGTCGTGGGTCATAGGGCGCGGGGACTCGATGTTCTGCAGCGCGATGAGGATCGAGGCCGCTTCGGAGTGGCCGATCCAGATGGGGAGCAGGCGAGCAGAGGAGCCTTCCTCATCCAACGGGCGCAGGATTATCACCGGTTGATTTGAGGTGGCATCTACGGAAAGAGCAGCTATGCGGACGAGGATCACGGGGCCTAGACTTCTTTATGAGACGAACTTGCATCCTAGGACATCATAAGGCAATACCGCAAACGCGTGGGAATCATAGGAAGCATCACAAACTGGGGGCTGGTTGACAAAGATGCGGACTCGTCCTTCAGTGAGGTTACCAAACCGAGAGAAGAGAGGAGTCCGCATGTCTATGATAGTCCGTATCGAACTCGGTGTGCTAGAGATCGAGCTTCCAGAAGAAGTGACTTGTGCACAGCTCGA
>JAMDCK010000047.1 GCA_023488435.1 Actinomycetota bacterium | reverse complement strand
CACGCTTACTAGGGTAATCAGTGGCACAGGTGTCACTCCGCTGGGCTTTAGCACCAGCTTGCCCAACTCAGGGGTCTTGCCAAGAACCGCCAGCACCACCCACAATGACATCTACACGATTGCCGTGCCTTGGACCACCGAGCCAGGCCCTTACAACGCATCCGTAGCCTACACCGTAACCCAGCAGTAACCTATCACCTTCAACATTAGAGCCCCTCGGGCAACGAGGGGCTCTAATCATCTCCAGTAACTCCCGCATCACTCTCGAGCTTCTCCCCCGCCTTCTTCCATTCGTCGGCGGCGGGCCTCGGTGCGTGGATCGGACTTCTTCAGTCGACGGGCCCCTGTAAGGTGCCACACAATCCTGCCCAGCAGTATTGATACCACGGCTCCTGGCGCAATCAGTGCCCACCACGGGATCATCCACACTACACGGGATTCGACCACGGGCTCAGCTTGCTCAATGATGTTGCCTTCCTCGTCGACCTCGTATACCTCGGCTTGTAGGGTATGTGGTCCGATTGGCAGGCCATCGGCAAGTACGCGTCCTTCAAGCAGCCTATTGCTGCCAGCGAAGACCAGTGACCCCAGCAGCGGCTCCTCTCGGGCGACTTCACGCTCGTTGCGGTCGAACAACACGGAGGCCACACTGACCCGCTGATCGAGGTTCCCGGTGTTCCGTAGCGTCATGTCGAAGGGCACCTCGTTGCCGAACACCACAGCAGGCACCACCAGCGGCCGCACGCTCATCCTCTTGACGTGTTCGCCGGAGACCCGCATCTGTATCCGGCTACCTACTCGTCCCCTGACTTGCGTGACCGCCCCTTCGGCGCCCTCGGCCAGGTCGAACCTCTCGAAGAAGAGGACGACGTTGTGGTCCCCGGGAGCTACACCCATAGGCGGCTGGAAGGCGAACTCCACCGGGATGCGCTCGCCCGGCTCCATCTCCAGGTATGGGGTGTTCCCGATAGCTTTCGCGTCTGCGGGCATGCTCAGCCTGACCCAGGCGGTTGGGCGAGCCGCGAAGTCCGGATCATCACGATTGGGAGTCACGTAAGTGACCTCCCCCTCTTCATCGATGACCTGATAGGCCGTGTAAACCATCACCCTGATCGGTTCTTCGCTGGGATTGATGACGGTGACTTCGCCAGTCATCTCCTGCCCGGGATCCACATCGAAGGCGAACGATCCCGCCGAGATAGCTATGGTGCGAGGCTGAGCCGGAACCGCGGGTGTCGCCAAAGGCCCAAGCAGCGCCACCACTACCAGAACGCTAATCGGCAGAAAACGCATGTACCGGGGGCTCACTAGATCCCGACCGCCTCTCGAAAAGCGCGCGCCTGTCTGCGCGCAACGGGGATACGGCTTTCATCGCGATCAGAAACCACGACCACGAAGGAGCCGTCTTCTCTGACTATCTCCTTAATTTTGTCGAGGCTGACCATGAACGAACGATGTATACGCACGAAATTGTCCTTCACAAGTCGCTCTTCCAATTCACCCAGCGTCATGTCCACCAGGTACTGGTTCTCGAAAGTGTGTGCGTACGTCGACTTATTCCGCGCCGACATAAGGACGACATCGTCGATTGAGAGCAGCACCGTCTTCCCGCCCTTTCGCACTGCGAGCTTCCGGAACTCACTTTCTCCAGCCCTGGGTCCTGCCATTGCCACCTGTCGGCTGTTTCTGGCCAGGGACTCGACGCGTGCGGCAAGCTCGGCGACGCTGAAAGGCTTGGTGACGTACTGCTGAACGCCTTGCTTGAAAGCGAGAATCTTTGCGAGATCCTGCGTCTTGGCGCTCAGCATGATCACTGGGATGCTAGCGGTCGCTGGATTGTTGCGAATCTCCATCAAGGCCATCCAGCCATCGACCCGAGGCATCATGATGTCGAGTATCACGACATCGATCCGCTCGCGCGCCAGCACCTCGATGCCTTCGCCGCCGTCGCCGGCGCTGTACACGACCATATTCTCGATCTCAAGGCCCATCTTGATCATCTCGACGATGAGTTTATCATCATCAATCACCAGGACATGGATCGGGTCGTTCGTCATGGTCTCACCGCCTGAGTCGCCGCGCATACGAAAAATCAACCGTTCATCTTCGCATTATGCCACTGAGTATACTCTATCGCGTCCACCAGGTACTGGTTCTCGAAAGTGTGTGCGTACGTCGACTTATTCCGCGCCGACATAAGGACGACATCGTCGATTGAGAGCAGCACCGTCTTCCCGCCCTTTCGCACTGCGAGCTTCCGGAACTCACTTTCTCCAGCCCTGGGTCCTGCCATTGCCACCTGTCGGCTGTTTCTGGCCAGGGACTCGACGCGTGCGGCAAGCTCGGCGACGCTGAAAGGCTTGGTGACGTACTGCTGAACGCCTTGCTTGAAAGCGAGAATCTTTGCGAGATCCTGCGTCTTGGCGCTCAGCATGATCACTGGGATGCTAGCGGTCGCTGGATTGTTGCGAATCTCCATCAAGGCCATCCAGCCATCGACCCGAGGCATCATGATGTCGAGTATCACGACATCGATCCGCTCGCGCGCCAGCACCTCGATGCCTTCGCCGCCGTCGCCGGCGCTGTACACGACCATATTCTCGATCTCAAGGCCCATCTTGATCATCTCGACGATGAGTTTATCATCATCAATCACCAGGACATGGATCGGGTCGTTCGTCATGGTCTCACCGCCTGAGTCGCCGCGCATACGAAAAATCAACCGTTCATCTTCGCATTATGCCACTGAGTATACTCTATCGCGAAATCCCGCGATGTGAGCCAGAAGCTGCTAGGGGCGCGCTCTCATCCACTCGTCCATCGCTATGGCAGCGGTCTTGCCGGCCCCCATCGCTAGGATTACGGTGGCTGCACCGGTCACGATGTCGCCCGCCGCATAGACGCCCGGCTTGCTGGTCGCACCGTTCTCATCGGCGATTATGTAGCCCCACTTCGAGAGCTCGAGGTCGGGGGCGGCGGTTGAAAGCAGTGGGTTCGCACGGGTGCCCACGGCCATGATCACGGTGTCGCACTCGATCGTGAACTCCGAGCCAAGCACGCAGACCGGGGCCCGTCGGCCGCTCGCATCCGGTTCGCCGAGCTCCATGCGCGTGGCGACGATGCCGGTCACGAACCCGTCGCGCCCGACGATCTCACTGGGCGAGCAGAGCATCTTGAACTCGATGCCTTCCTCGCGCGCGTGGTGGACCTCCTCGTGCCTGGCGGGCATCTCGTCTTGGGTGCGACGATAGACGAGGAAGACCTCCTCGGCACCTAGACGCAGTGCCGTGCGAGCCGCGTCCATCGCGACGTTGCCGCCACCGACGACCGCGACCTTCCGGCCGCGCCATACGGGCGTGTCGGCCTTCGGGAATTCGTATGCGGACATGAGGTTGACCCTGGTCAGGAACTCATTCGCCGAGAAGACGCCGTTGAGGTTCTCGCCCGGGATGCCCATGAAGACCGGCAGACCCGCTCCGGAGCCGATGAACACCGAGTCGAAGCCGTCCTCGCCAAGCAGCTCGTCGACGGTGACGCTTGCGCCCACCACGATGCCGCACTCGATCTTGACGCCCATCTGGCGCAGCGAGTCGATCTCCGCCTCAACGATGTGCTTGGGCAGGCGGAACTCGGGGATGCCGTAGGTCAGGACGCCGCCGGGGGCGTGTAGCGACTCGAAGACCGTGACCTCGTGGCCGAGGCGCGCAAGCTCGCCTGCGCACGCCAAGCCTGCCGGGCCCGAGCCCACGATCGCGCAGCGTAGGCCGCTGGGATCGCCAGCCTGGGGTACACAGCGATGGTCGAGCTGGCAGGCCAGGTCCCAATCGCCAAGCCACCGCTCGAGACGACCGATCGCGACGGGTTCGGACTTGCGCGCCAGGACGCACACGATCTCGCACTGCTCCTCCTGCGGACATACACGCCCACAAACTGCCGGCAGAGCGTTACGCTCCTTGAGCGCGGCGACACCAGCAGCGTAGTCACCCTCGATTATCTTGCCGATGAACTCCTTGATGTCGATGCCGACGGGGCACCCTGCGATGCACGGTGCATCCTTGCACTGCAGGCAGCGTGCGGCTTCGGCGCGGGCCTGCTCCTCGGTGTAGCCGAGGGCGACCTCGTCGAAGTTGGCCCTGCGCTCAGAGGCCGGCTGCTCGGGCATGGCCGTGCGCGGGGCCCGCGAGGGCCTATGGCGTGGGGTTCCTTCTACAGATGACATGCGCACCCCCTGGAGTACTCGGCGTCGGCCTCACGCTCGACGTCGACATAGATACGCTGACGACTCATCAGCTCCTCGAAATCGACCTCCCAGCCGTCGAAGTCCGGGCCGTCGATGCAGCCGAACTTCGTCTGGCCAGCGACGGTCACCCGACAGGCGCCACACATCCCGGTTCCGTCGACCATGATCGGGTTGAGCGAGACGGCGCACGGGACGCCGTGCTCCTTGGCGGTTGCTGCACAGAACTTCATCATAATCGCTGGCCCTATCGCCATCGCTTGGTCGATCGCGCCCGCCTCGGCGAGTCGCTTCAGCGGTGCGGTCACAAGACCCTTCTCGCCAGCAGAGCCGTCGTCGGTCACGACGATGAGCTCCTTGAGAGGTAGGGCCTCGAACTGCTCGCGCAGGATGAGCAGGTCTGAGTTGCGCGCGCCGAGGATGACGGTGACTTCGTTGCCCTCGGCAGCCATGGCGCGGGCCACGGGGTACGCGACCGCCGCGCCGACTCCGCCGCCGATCACGGCAACTCGGCCGAGCCCGTGCGTATGGGTCGGGACACCAAGCGGCCCTACGATGTCGGAGAGCGTGTCCCCGGCCTCGAGATGCGAGAGGATGTGGCTGGTCTTGCCGACCCGCATGAAGATGAAGCGAATCCAGCCCTCCTCGGCAGACCAATCGGAGAAGGTGAAGGGGACGCGCTCGCCCAGGCCGTTGACGCGCAGGATGAAGAACTGCCCCGCGCGCACCTTGCGGGCGACCCTGGGCGCTTCGACGCA
>JAMDCK010000046.1:3178-10508 GCA_023488435.1 Actinomycetota bacterium | reverse complement strand
AAAGGCGGTGGACTATAAGAGAGGATATAGCAGGGCACGGAAGCACCCCGGTGGGTCACAGGGGGCGGGTCGGAGGGCCCTGCCAGACCAAGTGCAAGACCACTTGCACTTAGTTTGTCAATTCAGGGAAAAAGGCTGACGGGGAGCGACAAGCGTCACCCCTCATCTCTGGCAAATCGCCACGCCGCTGCCGCCAACAGCACGCCGCACCAAGCCATCATCAACAATGACGCAACCAGGGGCGAAAGCGGCGTCAGGGCTTGGAGAATATCCTCTTGGTTCGAAGAGAAATCGGTTGCACTCATCAGGAGGTTTCCGGGGAGGTAACTCAAGAAAACAGGCCACCCGGGAGGCACGCTGTCGGCCAAATGGAAGTAAATCTGCAGACCTGGTGCAACGATGAACAACATCACCAAGATGCCTGCAGCCGACAGACTCCTTCGTGTCAGCGTCGCCGTAGCAAAAGAAATGAGCGCAATCATCACGCCGCCAATCAACGATGCAATGGCGGTAGCCCAAAATGCGCCATTTGTCATAACCATGGACAAGCGATCCACTCCGACGAAAAGGCCCATCGATCCAACACCTATCAGCACAACCAAAGCCGCAAACACTACAGATGCAACACCAATCAATACGAGCCGGGCAGCAAAAAGTGTGTTCCTGCGAGGCACTGCCTGCAACGTCATGAGGTTTGATCCACTGACAGACTCTTGTGCTATCCAAACACACAGTCCTATACCGAACATCAGGCCACTGTAGACAAGACTACCCCCTGGAGCCGCAACCATCGAGTCAAGGGCCATCCCGGAATCGGTTTCCCAGTACCCTCTGGTCCAATAGCTCACTACGGCCGATACGGCCACAGACACGCCGATTGCAAAGAGGGTCATCCAAAAGAAACTGCGCTGCTTCCTAAGCTTTAGCCACTCACCAGCCACCACGTTTCCAAGCGTCATCTGCGCAGGAATTGAACGCCCGGTCGTCGCCAACTACGCCACCTCTTTTGCACTCAAGCCGTCATTACCGGTCAGATGAAAGAAGACATCCTCCAGGGATTTCTGCCTAGGCTCAAGGCGATCCAGCAGCAAGCCTCCTTCAGCGGCGACGGCCGATATCTGCCGAGGGGTCGCATTGGCGACAAGTATTCCTTTATCGAGCAAGGTGGCCTCATAGCCACTCATCCCTAAAAGCTCTACTAAGCGAGCGGTATTTTCCGCTTCAGCGTATGTGGAGCAATCAGCAGCTGACACCAACGAGTGTATGGTGTCGTTTGCGACCACTCGCCCTTTCGTTATGACCACCACTCGATCGGCCGTGTTCTCAAGCTCGGACATCAGGTGGGAAGAGAGAAGTACGCACTTTCCTTCGTTGACGAATGACTTCAAAAACCTGCGAATCCATGCAACTCCGTCTGGGTCGAGACCGGTCACGGGCTCGTCAAGAATCAAATGCTTCGGATCTCCCAGAAGCGCGATAGCGAGTCCAAGTCGCTGCCGCATCCCCATCGAAAAAGTTCCAACCCTCTTTTGCGCCACCTCATGCAAGCCCACCAGCGTCAGCAGGTCATAGCAGCGAGAGCGAGTGATTCCATGCGTCATTGCGAGACTGAGCATGACATCGATTGCTCTCCTGTCTTTTGGTATCCATTCTGCCGAGATACAAACGCCGACGGCCGTCATGGGCAGGTGCACTTCGGCAAATGGCTTTCCGTCGATGGTCGCCGACCCCGTGGTCGGCCGTAGGATGCCAACGAGTATCTTCATCGCCGTAGTCTTGCCTGCACCATTGTGTCCGACCAGGCCGGTGATGGATCCATCCGGCACCGTGAAGGAGGCATCATCCAGTGCGCGCTTGGTGCCGAAGTGACGCGACACCGAGTTGAACTCTATCAATTCGATTCCTTTCTATCGAGAAGACTTCCATGCGACTGAGATCTGTTCGTCTTCCTCACGAGCCGCAGCGCTACCACTCCTGCTTGGAAAAACGCCACCCCGCCACCCCTACGAAGAAAAAGCACCATGTAATCAATAATCCAGCAGCAACTGCCGGAGAGAGTGTCGGCGAAATGACAGGGCGGCCATCACCTATCGCTGCATGCAAGCTCCCCTCGATCTCGGCCATCAAGCCTGCGGGAGTGGAGGTCAATGGACTGAATAGGATCGTCGGGAGGGCCTCGAGCATAACCAAAGCCTGTAAGATTGGCACCACGAATAAAAGTACGGCCATTACAATGACAGCAGGAAGACTCCTCCGCATCAACTTGACCAAACCGAAGTACATGAGGGTGATCGCGAGGGTGAACAGAAAGGCTGCTCCGAGGTTTGCCCAAAAAAGGCTGATGGAAAGAACACCCAACATCCAGTCGAGCCCCAAGAAATAGGCCACTGACCCAGCACCTATCAGCGCAACCGATGCAGCGAACAATCCCGAGACGATGCAGATCAGTACCAAACGTGCCGCAAAGATCGTGCCTCTCCGAGCCACCGCCTGTACGGTAAGGATGCTAGAGCCGCTGACGAACTCTTGTGCAAGCCAGATACAAAGGCCCAGTCCGAAGATGAATGCGGCGATTTTCGCGCCTGACGAAGGCATCAATGCAGCCATACCGAGAGCCGCTGCGGGCTCCTGGTTCCATGTGTCTCGAATCCCCGTAGCCCTCAGAATCGCCAACCCCAAGGTCACGCCTAGTGCGGCAAGCGTGGTCCAGAAAAAACTGCGTTGCTTCCTAAGCTTGAACCACTCGCTGGCAAGGACTCGAGTAAACGTCATCTGCGCTTGTACCGAACTCCCCGATACCGCCATTCGTGTCTGAGTCCTTTCTGTCATCTAGAAGGCTGCCATACGAAAAGTTTGCGTGCTCGTCCTGAAAAGTAGTAGAGAGACATGCGTCGAAGTCCAATCCATCGATCCCATGGCCGCGTGGAACTCATGAAAACTTGCACCTCGTGTAGCGGAAGGCCATACGATGATCTCCAAATCAAGCCCCTGCGATATAGGATGCCCCGCCCGCTTTTGTCCTGGAGAACAACAGTGAAGCATGCATTCACCATCACCAGTGAAACCAATATCAAAGCAACTGCGGCAATCGCGTAGTAGGCCCATAGATCGAATACCGCAAGAACGGCCACTGCTGCCGCTACCAACAACGCGACACGTGCAGCCGCAATCAACCAGGCCCCTCGCGCCCTGATCGGGGCTCGATCCAGAGCCAGAAGCTCCCTGGCTCCACCACGCAGGTTGTCAATCCGGGCTTCGATCTCACGCATCCTCAAGGCAGGGAACACGACGTTCTTGCCAAGGACGTGACCGGCGTCTCGGGTGAGCAGAGCCAGTCGTCCGCGACCCATGATGACATCTAGGAAGTTGCGCTTGAGCACGACTCCTATCACCCCGTCGAGCTGTATTGCGCGTCGTTGATTGGTGAAGAGTCCTCCCTCAAGGATCAAGGAGCCCTCTGTGATGTGAGCACGGAACTTCCAGAAGCGCACCAGGGTGACCAGGTAACCATATGCTACCGAAGTCAACGTCAAGCCGCCGAGCAATGCAAGTTGGCTTATCGGGTTCAAGGACAAGATGTCCGCGAAGAGCCCCTCCGCCTCGGGAAGTCTGGTCAGCTGTGAGAGTTCAAGGTAGGCCGCAACGATAAAGGGGCCGAACAGCGCGAACCTCCAGTATGCCAGAGACATAGCAACCATATCCCGTTGTGATGCTGCAAAGACATGTTCGACTCCGGCCTCTTCGCGGCTGGTAGACTCAAGGCCCGCCTCCGCTTCACGGGCCTGTGCAATCGCCAGATTGGAAGCGCGCTGTATCTCCTCTGCCAGCTCTAAGCGAACAGTGTCGAGAGTGATCTCGCTGTCAAGTCCCGCAGATGCGCGGATCACCACCTTGCAGCACCCCACAAAACTACGAATTGGATCTTTGTGAACCTCAATCGCGACAACCGATGTCCATGGAATAGCAACATCGGTCTTGGTCAGGAGTCCACCCCTATGCCGGATGTCGCGGTCATTGAAGGTGAATAGTCGGGTAGCCCAACGCGTGAACACGGAGAATGCGGTCGTGAATGAATAGACCACGAAGACAACTGTGACTACCAGATCGAGTGACCCCTCCAGGCGCGGCTGCGCCAAGTAGAAAACGATCCCCGTGGGCACGTAATTCCTTGCAGCCTGAATCGCGTCCACCGCAATCATCCAGCGACTATTATGTGAGTACATCAAGTGCTTCCCCGTTGACGAATCCCTCGATGAGCTGTACCTGCCCCGGATCGAGGATCCCGACCCTCTGATCACCGACGATAGTGAGAAGCGAAACGGTAGTGAGGTCGAGTCTTCGCAGTACCGGACCGCGTCGGTGTCGCAAATTCAAAACGCTACGACGAGGGATTGTGACGACTTGCTGGAATATCCAGCCCTGCCTGATGATCAGCCTATCAGGGAACACCTGCAGCGAGTATCGTCGGTGCGTGAACGGGGTCACGACGAGTACATCAGCAATAGCCGAGGCCGCATAGAGTAGACAGATGATGGCCAGATTCGACTTCAAAAACTCTGGGGCGAATGGTAATTGAGCGAATGCGATGATGGCAATGAGTACGATCACCGCTATTAGAGAGTCCCAAATCTGCGATAAGCTCAGCACCGAACGTGCAAGACGCAGGCGAGGTGGGCTCTGAGATGCGCCTGCTTCGCCTTCATGTTCACCTAAAGCGTCCTCGGCCCCTAGGTCATCCCCATCAGATTGTGTCAGCATCAGCTGTGCTCTCTCCTCCCGTGAGTCACGTCACACTAAGCGAAGCCCTGCTTGAGTGTCAACCAGTCGAATCGTTGGCAAGAGAGCGTGCTTCGTTGCCGAAAAAGGCTGACCGGGGGCGGCAGGAGTTACACGGACATGCCTTGATGCGGTAGATTGGTCATCGTGTCTTTTTCCCTGCCGAAAGGAAGTCCGTGGAACAAAGCCCTCAAACCCCAAGCCGCCTGTCAGGCGAGAAGTCCGCATACCTGCAGGCCCACACCGACGATCTGGTCCAATGGCGTCCATGGGGCAAGAAGGCTTTCGCCAGGGCAAAGAAGATGAATCTTCCTATCTTCCTCTCGGTGGGCTATGCCTCGTGTCCACAGTGTCGCCTTACACAGGCTGAGTCCTTCCGCGACACCGAGTTGGGAGGCTTCCTCAACAGGCACTTCGTTCGCATCCTTGTGGATCGCGAGTGCCGACCCGACATCGACGCCTTGTTCCAGACCTGGAGTGGTGCTGCGACCGGTGCTGGCGGGTGGCCCCTGAACCTGTTCTTGCTTGAGGACGGCTCCCCTTTCCTCGGCGGGACGTATTTTCCGCGGGTTGCTAATGATCCGGACGCACAGTCATTCATGGACCTCGCTTCGACGGGCCTGCGGGTATGGACCCTCGACCGCGAAGGCGCCATCGCGGGTGGGGCCGAAGCTCTCGAGTTCCTACGCGCCATGAACTCCCCTGCGGACTCTGCCACTGAGGCTCCCGACCTCGACTCGGCGATCGAGAAGATCCGCGAGTTGCTCGACGAGGAGCACGGAGGCCTGGGCCACGGGCCCAAGTTCCCACAGACGCCCGTCATCGACCTGCTTTTGGCGACACACGGGTCCAGCGGCGCTGCCTGGCGGATCGAGGCTGCACGCAAGTGGCTCAACTCGATGCTCTCGAGCGCCATCTTCGACTCCGCCGATGGCGGGGTCTTCCGCATGAGCGACCTTCGCGATTGGGGCTCCCCTGCTGCCGAGAAGGCGCTCATCGACCAGGGGCTGCTGCTCTCGACATTGGCCAGAGCGAACGCGATCGAACCTTCCGAGGCATACCAATCGGCCGCGCGCCTGACCGCCGACATGCTCGAGCGGCGCATGCGACGACCGGACTGCGGGTTTTTCTCGGCGGTTTTCATCGATGCCGAGGAGGCCGAAGGCGAATCGGTCGACTATCAGGTGACCCAGAACACCATCACCGCGCACAACGCCATCGCCGCGCGCGGGCTCATCGAGGCAGGTGCGGAATTCGGTGATGATTGGATGGTGGCCGCGGGAATGCAGGCGCTGGAGTGGCTTCTCGGCGAGTGCCTGAAAGGACGCAAGTTGCTGCGCACCTCCGACGACAAGAGTCTGAAGGACATCCGTATCGACCAGGGGCTGCTGCTCTCGACATTGGCCAGAGCGAACGCGATCGAACCTTCCGAGGCATACCAATCGGCCGCGCGCCTGACCGCCGACATGCTCGAGCGGCGCATGCGACGACCGGACTGCGGGTTTTTCTCGGCGGTTTTCATCGATGCCGAGGAGGCCGAAGGCGAATCGGTCGACTATCAGGTGACCCAGAACACCATCACCGCGCACAACGCCATCGCCGCGCGCGGGCTCATCGAGGCAGGTGCGGAATTCGGTGATGATTGGATGGTGGCCGCGGGAATGCAGGCGCTGGAGTGGCTTCTCGGCGAGTGCCTGAAAGGACGCAAGTTGCTGCGCACCTCCGACGACAAGAGTCTGAAGGACATCCGTTTCCTCGAGGATTACGCCGCGACCGTCGCCGCCTGTCTGAGCGCCTACGAGCACGCGGGCCGCAAGGACATGCTTCGAACCGCCATCAGGTTGCAAGGCGAGGCCGCTGGGCTGTTCGCGAGCGACCAGGGCTTCGTGATGAGCGTGGGTGATCCGCTCTTGCCGGTGGCACCCGTCGAGTACGCAGACAGCCCGGCGCCGTCAGGCGCTTCGATGCTCGCCGAGAATGCCGTGAGGCTCGCGAAGCTTACGGGAGACGAAGCGCATCTGCCCACCGCCGCAAGCGCGCTACGTCAGTTCGACAGGACGCTCGCCCTAGCCCCGCATCTCGCGGCCCACGCGCTCTATGTCGCGAGCATCATGGGCAGGTGACCGGGCCGCCTTGCTTCTGCAAGTGAC
Organism: Actinomycetota bacterium; assembly: GCA_023488435.1. Lineage (NCBI taxonomy): Bacteria > Bacillati > Actinomycetota > Actinomycetota bacterium. The sequence continues at coordinate 3,582 of JAMDCK010000046.1, read as the reverse complement.
CGCCCTGCTTAGCGCAACTACTCGTTGGGCAGAAGCGCGACTCCCCATGCGGTGCCGGTGTGAGCTGCGATAACCGAGCCCACCTCGCGGACGCTGATGTCGGAGCCCGGGAAAAGGCCAGCGATCTCGTCTGCAATTCTGTGGGCCCTTTCGGCAGACATAGCATGTAAGACAAAGAACTTGCCCGATGTAGCCTGCCCCATCTGCTCCTTGACCCAGTTGACGGTGTGCTCGAGTGCGGCTTTCTCGCCGCGGGAGCGAGCCACCGGATGGAATGCACCCTGATCGTCAACGGTCAATGTCACCTTGACGTTGAGCATGGTTCCGAGAAACGCCGAGACCTTGCCGATCCTGCCGCCTTTGGAGAGGTTCTCCAGGGTGTCGAATCCGACAATCATGTTCGT
>JAMDCK010000046.1:0-2641 GCA_023488435.1 Actinomycetota bacterium | reverse complement strand
CCCGACTTGAGTGTCGGATGTCCTCGCACCGCATTCGGTCTCAAGTGCAGGCCGCAGGGCGTGCGCTTATCCTCCCGACCCCAGCTTCCTGCCGAGAATCTCGCTGACGACCTTGGGGTTCGCCTGCCCGCCCATCTCCTTGATGACCTGGCCCACGAAGAATCCTAGAAGCCCTGTCTTACCCGAGCGGAAGCTCTCGACCTGCGATGCATTGGCAGCCAGCACCCGATCGACGACCTCCTCGATCGCTGAGTGGTCGCTGACCTGCCGCATCCCGCGGGTATCAGCGATTTCGGCGGGCATCTGTCCGCTCGCGGCCATCTCGGCGAAGACCTCCTTGGCCTGCTTGCTCGAGATCACGCCGTCGCTCACGAGTTCGACGAGTTCGGCGATGCCGCCCGGTGTCAGGCGGGACTGTGCCAGTGCCACGCCCTCGGCGTTGAGAAAAGCGGCTACATCATTGAGCACTACGTTCGCAACCGCTTTGGCTTTTGCGGCCCCGGTCAAACCGAGCGTCTCCTCGAAGAGCGTCGCAAGATCCGCGTCGCTTACAAGTGCACCGGCGTCATATGCGGACAGCCCGAACTCGGTCCTGTACCGCTGGCGCCTGGCGGCGGGTAACTCGGGAAGCGTGGCGCGAAGGCCCTCGATCCACTCGTCGCTGAGTTCGAACGGCACGATGTCAGGATCCGGGAAGTAACGGTAGTCGTGCGCCTGTTCTTTGCTGCGAAGTGCGCTGGTCTTTTTCGCCGAGGCGTCCCAGTGACGGGTCTCCTGGATTACGGTTCCGCCTGACTGCAGCGTCTCGATCTGTCGCACGATCTCGTATGCGACGCCATCGTGCAGGGATTTGAATGAGTTGAGGTTCTTGATCTCCGCCTTCGTGCCGAAGCCCTCCTCGCCGCGCCTGCGCACGCTGACGTTGGCATCCACGCGCATCGAGCCCTCTTCCATATTGCAGTCCGAGATTCCCAGGGCAAGCCAGGTGAGTCTCATCTGCTGGGCGAATCGCCGAGCCTCCTCGGGGGTTCGAATGTCGGGCTCGGTCACAAGCTCGATGAGCGGCGTTCCGGCCCTGTTGAAGTCGATCAGCGACCTGGTCGCGCCTTGGAGCCGCCCTTCGGCACCGCCGACGTGCACCATCTTGCCGGTGTCTTCCTCAAGGTGAATGCGGGTGATCCCGATCCTCGCCGAGTAAGCTGCAGCATCTCCGTCGATGGGAGTGACGTTCTCGGCGGTGTCGCGGTCGATGCGCTGCTTCGCTTCCGGGCCGTCAATCTGGATGTCGATGAACCCCAGGCCGCAGAAAGGCTGGTCGTACTGGGAGATCTGGTAGTTGCTCGGCATGTCTGGGTAGAAGTACTGTTTGCGGTGGAACCGGCTTTCGCGAGCGATCTCGCACGAGACCGACAATCCGGCCAACACCGTCATCTCTATCGCACGAGCATTGGGGGTCGGCAGCGCCCCGGGCATGCCGAGACAAACAGGGCATACGCGGGTGTTGGGCTCACCGGCAAACTCGACAGGGCAGCCACAGAACATCTTGCTGGCACATGCTGTGAGCTCGGTGTGGATCTCCAGGCCGATGACGGCCTCCCAATCTCCAAACAATTCACGTAGGCGATCTTTGGCCACTGGTGGTCCTTTCGATTCCGCTTGTCGGCACTCTGAGTGGGTAGGCACCGCAGGCGAGTCATCCATCAGGTTCGCGTCTGCGATTCTACCGCGAAATGCGGCTCTTAGCGTCCCTTTGCCTAAAAGTAGCAAGAATGATCGAGCCGAAGAACCACATACTCACCCCGAACGCTGCGACCAGTCCCACTTGCCCCACGAATTGCACCCAGCCGGGGACGCCGGTTGCGCGAAGCAGTGACGAGAATCCGATGATCAGAGCTGCCACTACAATGGCGAAAGCCAGACGATTGACCGACTCCTGGATGCGCACCACCAAGTTCTCGTAATCCGTGGCTCTGACCGAAACCTTGATCTCGCCTTGCGATAGTCGTCTGAGCATGCGATCGGTCGAGTCAGGGAGTTGCTCGAGCACGCGCAGTGCATGGGCGAAGGCCTTGACTCCCCTTGCGGTCAGAGCTTCGACGCTCGATCGCTCGCGCACGACCCGCTCGACATGCGGTGTGGCTACGGTGGCGAAGTCGAAGGCTGGATCAAGCATCCTGCCGACCCCCTCAAGCACCACAAAAGTCCCTAGCATCATCGCGAAGTCGCTTGGAACACCCAGAGAGTAGTTCCTGATCAGCCCCAATGTCTCGGAAGAAAGCTCCGAGAAGTTCATCCTGCCAAGCTCCATGCCATGATACTTGTTGATTAGACGCGCAACCTCGCGGCCCAAGGCGACCTCGTCGACTGCTGGATTCATCCCCACTGCCATGAGTGTGTCGGTCGCCAGCCGGTGGTCCTTGTTGACAGCAGCCCAAACAAGATCGATAAAGCGATAACGTGACTCCTCCGTAACCCTGCCCAGCCTGCCGAAATCGGTGAATCCAACGCGCCCATCGGGCAAGGCGAAATAGTTGCCTGGGTGGGCATCGGCGTGGAAGTGGCCGATCTCCAGCATCTGGCTCAGGTAACAACGAATCCCTCTCTCGGCGAGAAGAGCCCTGTCGACCCCTTCGGCATCGAG
>JAMDCK010000045.1 GCA_023488435.1 Actinomycetota bacterium | reverse complement strand
GCACGCAACACAGGCTGCACGACCGTAGGCGTCTGCGGCAAGAAAGGCGAGGTCGCAGATTTACAGGATCTGCTGGTCCACGCCCTGAAGGACCTATCCCTGGCGGCTACCGATGCTCGCTCGCGCGGTGTCGACACCACAGAAGCGGGGCGCTTCACGGCAGAAGCGCTGTTCGCCACGCTCACCAACGTCGATTTCGACCCGGCTTCTTTCGCCGAAAGGATCGACGATTCTGCTGCGTGGACCGCGCGCCTTTGGGCAGGCGGCTCCGGTGCACCTACCTTCGTTCCCGCTCCCACCTTGGAAGGCAAGATCGCGCAAGCAGAGATCATCGGCAGTCCTTGGGATACGAGCAGGGATGCCGACGTTCAGGCGCTCCAGCAGACGACCCTGTACGGCGCCAAGGGAGTCGCCGCGTACGCTTACCATGCCAGCGTGTTGGGGCATGAGGATCCTGCGGTCCACGAGTACCTGTTCAAGGTTTTGGCCGCGATTCAGGATACGAACCTCGATCTCGGTGCATGGGTCGGCCTCGCACTGGAGTGCGGGAAGGTCAACCTAAAGGCGATGGAGCTATTGGATGCCGGAAACACCGGTGTCTACGGGCACCCAGAGCCAACTGCGGTCGATCTGGGGCACAGGCCGGGCAAGGCCATCCTCATCTCCGGACACGACCTTCGCGACCTTGATCTGCTCCTTACGCAGACCGAAGGACTCGGGATCGACGTGTACACACATGGGGAGATGCTTCCAACCCACGCGTACCCGGCGCTCAAGAAGTACGCCCACCTAGCCGGACACTACGGAACCGCGTGGCAGAACCAGCACAGGGAGTTCGAAGCCTTCCCTGGCGCGATCCTGATGACGACCAACTGCCTTACCCCGCCGAAGGACTCCTACAAGGACCGCATCTTCACTACAGGGCCGGTGCGCTTTCCGGGCGTAGTCCATGTCCAGGACGACTACACCGCTGTCATCGCCAAAGCCCAATCGATGCCCGGCTTTACCGACTCCACGCAAGGCACGACGGTGTTGACCGGGTTCGGGCGCAATGCGGTCCTCTCGGTGGCCCCGGCGGTCATCGATGCCGTCAAGTCGGGCGCTATCAAGCACTTCTTCCTCGTCGGAGGTTGTGACGGAGCCAAACCAGGCCGCAACTACTACACCGATTTCGTCGAGAAGGCCCCCGCCGATACGGTGGTCCTAACGCTCGCGTGCGGCAAGTTCCGCTTCTTCGACAAGTCCATCGGTGACATTGGCGGCATCCCGCGGCTGCTCGACATAGGGCAGTGCAACGACGCTTACAGCGCTGTCCAGATCGCAGTGGCACTCGCCGAGGCGTTCGAGACGGACGTGAACTCACTGCCGCTGTCGATGATCCTCTCGTGGTACGAGCAGAAAGCGGTCGCGATACTGCTGACCCTGCTCCACCTAGGGATCACAGGAATCCGGCTCGGGCCCTCGCTTCCGGCATTCATCACGCCCGGCGTCTTGCAGGTGCTGGTCGACAACTTCGGCATAAGGCCGATAGGCGAGTCCGCCGAGGCGGATCTGGCCGAGATTCTAGGGTGAAGTCGCTCGCCTGACAGACTGTGACATCTTGGTTGATAACGGCCCGGCGCGTTCTGAAGTATTATATTGCGCAAGGGTGCGGTCAGACCGCGCCGGGTCGACGAAGTCACGGAGGAATCGATGGCAGAGGCTTTGCGCCATGTGACCGAACTTGCCGATCATATCGGCCCGCGCCCAGCGACGACGGATTCAGAAGCCAGGGCAGCGGATTACATCGGGGATGCGTTCCGGTCCTACGGGTTGGACGTGAGCCGCCAGGATTTCGATTGCCCCAGGACCTACGCCTGGACTTACGTGGCCTACCACGCCGCGACGATCGCCTCCGTGGTTGCACTCTACTGGGCTGATGCTTGGGGGCCACTGCGCTGGGTTGTCCTCGGACTTGCAGCAATTACTGCGATCGCGATGTGGTTCGACTTGGACACCCGCTTTGGGCTCTCGTCCCTCATGCCGAAGGGGCCGAGCCAGAACATCATTGCGAAGTCCTCCCCCAAATCGCGACGGGGCGAACGACTCACTCAAGTGGTCATCGTCGCTCACTATGACTCCGCCAAGGCCTCGCTGGCTTTCGCTCCCGGCATGGTGAAGAACTTCGAGGCGACTTTTACCTTGATGAAACTTTGCACCTTCTTGGTTCCGGTGTTGATCTTCGTAGACAATCTGCGCTTCACCGGGTTCCTCGACCCATATCTCTGGTATGTGACGCTGGTCATTGCGGCCTACCTGGTGGTTCCGCTCCTGATAAACGTGCACCGCGAGCTCGTGATGCGCGGAGTCGATGGGGCGAATGACAATGCCTCTGGGGTCGCGGCCATGTTGGCGCTTGCGGAGCAATTGGCACCCGGGGAGGATGCTGAGGCACGTGCGATCATGCACACGCAACCATGGTCGCTTGAGATCGACGACGATCTCGCTGACGCCATGGACTTAGGGCTCACCCCCACCCGAAGCTCCGTCACTTCGAGCGAACTCCCTGAAGACTTCGAATGGGCGAGCGCCCCGGTGCAGAACAACTCTCCTCGGCAGGCCGCTCAGAGCACGCTTGACTTCGGAACACTGGAGTTCGAGGCACTCGAGACGACCCGGGCCCGCCATCAAGGACTGGGCACCGACGACATTGACGACGATCAGCTGGCATTCGATTCTTTCGGCAGTCAAGATCAGGCCCGATCCGCCATCGAATCACAGCCAGCCGAGGCTGAGAGCCACAGTTCCGGGCCCGCCAAGCGTGGGCTCCTGCGGTTCGGGAGGAAGAAGGACCAGCCCCAGGAGGGTGGCGTGAGTAGTTGGCTTGGAGTTGAGAAGGGGTTTGACGCGCGCGAGAAAGGCAAGGGCATTGGCCACTGGGACAACTTCGAGGACGAAGACGACTCGGGGACTCTCGGTGGACGGGCGGGAGATGACAGGCTCGGGGATCCGGACTACTCTGCGAACGAGGCTTCCCGCATTAGGCGTCGGGTTACGGAGCGCGTTGATCGCGATCTCGCCGAAAAGGAGATCTGGTTCGTGGCCACCGGGGCCGAAGAGGTCGGCACCTGGGGGATGAGGGCCTTCCTCGACCAGTATGGCGAGGAACTCAAGGGTGCGTTCTTCATCAACCTAGACAATATTGGTGCTGGCAATCTGCACTGGGTGACCTCGGAAGGAATGGCGAAGCGTTATCCATCGGATCGGCGACTGATGAGCGTTGCGAAGAAGGTCTCGCGCAACGAGGACATCCTCGTCAAAGGGCGCGCTTACAAGGGGCTCTCGACCGATGCTACTCCTGCACTCGCCCGCAAGTTCAGGGCGATGAGCATCATGGCCTTCGACGTCAACGGGCGACTCCCCAACTGGCATTGGCACACCGACACCACCGAGAACGTCGATCCGGAGAACATAGAGGCAGCGGTTGTCCTTACGAAGGGCATCATTCGCGAGCTGTAGAGCCCGGGCGATAGGCACTCGGAGGACCGGGCAAAGGGGTCTCGTACTCCGTCTTGCGAGATAACCGATGCTAGAAGGCGGTCTCGGTCTCCACTTCGATCTTGCGCTTCTGGGCGAAAGTGTCGGCGTAGAAGGTCATGATGCAGCCGATTCCCATCAGGAACGTGGACGTCCAGAACACCGGTAGCATAATCGCCGAATCCTGGAGCGCGGCGCACACGATCGCAAATAGGATGAAGCCCAAGTGGAGCAACCCGGAGCCGATCTTGATGATGCGGCCCTTGGTGAAGTATGAGGGTGCACGACCGCCCGCGATCATCTTGACCACCACGGCGACCTGGATGAGTCCCGCGAGCACCATGTAAGCGGTAACGCCCATAGCGAGCGATCCTGTTGCGATCCATGCTACTACGCCAGCCAGCAACATGACGCCGGAGACGATCAGCAGAGCCGTCCTCTCGAACATACGCTTGGGCACACAAAGCCCCATCGCCACGACGAGCAGGATGAGCATCGGGGCAGCAATCCAGTTCATCACGTTGATATAGTCCGCATAGGCGCCGGCCATGAAATTCGGGATGTTCGCCTGTGCCCACCACACGTATCCGGTTCCGATGAACGATTGAAGTCCAAGGCCCACGAGGAGCACAACAGTGACGATCAGCAGGATGTAGTCCCAGTCGCGGTGCAAACAGAGTTTTCTCATGCCAGACCTCCGATAAAGATACTCATCGCATCAGAGACGTATGCGTGCGCTCCGGGGACCACGTACGAAGAGATGTAGGTCAGCACGAGGGACAGGAAGGCGGAGAGGCCCAGAACAGCGACCCACTTCCACATGCCTCGCTTGCGCAGGTACAAGCGTGCGTGCAACACCGCCGTGTAGAGCAACCACATCATGATCGACATGTTGACCTTGCCCGACCACCACCACGAGTCTCCCTGCCACGCCATGATCGCCCAAGGAAATCCGACAAGGAGCCCGATTGTCAGCTGGAAGTAGCCGAAACGCGTCCAGCGATACGCAGTTGTTTCATACGCCGAGTGCCGGCGAAGAACCATCTGGATCGTAGCGATGAAAGCCAGCGCGAAAGCTGCATAACTCAAGAACAGCATGGGTGGATGCACCCACATGTACCATGGGTTGTAGAAGAACTGTCTAGCGCCTTCGATGCGCTGGAATCCTTGCATGGCGACTTCCGGAACGCCGGACGCCATGGCCTGCAGGTAGCTACCATACTGGCCGAAGAAGCGGGGGAGTGGCTCAGTGAAGGGATTGCCCGACAGTGAGGCGGCGAGAACCAAGGCGGCCGTCAGAATAGCAGCGCCGGGTAGTATCTCGGCCTTGTGGCGTCTGAGGACGGCTCCGAGTATTGCGAGGAGCAGCGCCCAGAAGTACAGCTTCTCCGATTCGACCCAAACAGGAACGGCGATTCGACCGGTTATATCTCCAGTCTGCGGGTTGACGACCACCGCAGCCTGATAGAGACGCCAGTGGAACCAGATGAGGAGTCCCTCGCCGACTACTAGCACGGCAGCTGTAGCGATGAACGCCTTGTCCAGCCACTGTCTCAGCTGTGGTATCAATGCGAACGCCAGCAGTCCGGCGCCCAAGAAGAGCATGATGGTTTCGATGGGGCCACCAAGGCGCGCGAGCGTCTCGATGAGGCCGTTCATTTCGGTAGCGGTCGCTTGCGGGTCCAACAGCACCACTCCTTGGCTCAGGGTTTGGGACAGTATATATCACTGTCCGATAAAGATACTCATCGCATCAGAGACGTATGCGTGCGCTCCGGGGACCACGTACGAAGAGATGTAGGTCAGCACGAGGGACAGGAAGGCGGAGAGGCCCAGAACAGCGACCCACTTCCACATGCCTCGCTTGCGCAGGTACAAGCGTGCGTGCAACACCGCCGTGTAGAGCAACCACATCATGATCGACATGTTGACCTTGCCCGACCACCACCACGAGTCTCCCTGCCACGCCATGATCGCCCAAGGAAATCCGACAAGGAGCCCGATTGTCAGCTGGAAGTAGCCGAAACGCGTCCAGCGATACGCAGTTGTTTCATACGCCGAGTGCCGGCGAAGAACCATCTGGATCGTAGCGATGAAAGCCAGCGCGAAAGCTGCATAACTCAAGAACAGCATGGGTGGATGCACCCACATGTACCATGGGTTGTAGAAGAACTGTCTAGCGCCTTCGATGCGCTGGAATCCTTGCATGGCGACTTCCGGAACGCCGGACGCCATGGCCTGCAGGTAGCTACCATACTGGCCGAAGAAGCGGGGGAGTGGCTCAGTGAAGGGATTGCCCGACAGTGAGGCGGCGAGAACCAAGGCGGCCGTCAGAATAGCAGCGCCGGGTAGTATCTCGGCCTTGTGGCGTCTGAGGACGGCTCCGAGTATTGCGAGGAGCAGCGCCCAGAAGTACAGCTTCTCCGATTCGACCCAAACAGGAACGGCGATTCGACCGGTTATATCTCCAGTCTGCGGGTTGACGACCACCGCAGCCTGATAGAGACGCCAGTGGAACCAGATGAGGAGTCCCTCGCCGACTACTAGCACGGCAGCTGTAGCGATGAACGCCTTGTCCAGCCACTGTCTCAGCTGTGGTATCAATGCGAACGCCAGCAGTCCGGCGCCCAAGAAGAGCATGATGGTTTCGATGGGGCCACCAAGGCGCGCGAGCGTCTCGATGAGGCCGTTCATTTCGGTAGCGGTCGCTTGCGGGTCCAACAGCACCACTCCTTGGCTCAGGGTTTGGGACAGTATATATCACTGCGAGCAGGAGGGAATGATTGCGAATGTGTTAATTTCGTGGATAAATAGACGGACGTTACAGCGTGAATCGGCTCGATTCTGCCGAAAGGCGATGACGAAAGGCCTGGTTGTGGGAGTAGTAAGAGAGGCCAAAAGGCTTGTTCGTGGCGTGAAGGTATCGTGGCGCGAGGATCCTACCCGTCACGACATAGAGGCGGTCCATACTAACATTGAACGGGTTGGACTGGTCATCAAGACCCGGTGGTACCTGGTCGCAGCTCTGTGTGCGTATTCGATTCTGGGGACCTGGGCTTATACGCTGACCACCCCTCTTGAGAGTCTGGCTGGCAACCTTGTGGTTCCGGCGGCGGCCATGGTATTCGTTGTTGCCTACAACATCTTCTACCAGGCCACATACCGCAAGCTCGGAAACATCGCTGTCCTCAATCACGCCCAGTTGATGTTCGATGCCGTCGTGGTGACGGTGTTGGTTTATTACTCGGGCGGGGCGCACTCGTGGTTCTGGGCGATGTACCTCTTGCTCATACTGGAGGCGGCCCTGATACTGCCGAAGCGATGGCATACCTGGGCTGTGGCTTTCTTCGCATTGGCCCTCAACGGTCTTGTGGTCTGGGGCGTGTTTTTCGGCGTTCTGGCCGACATAGCCGTTCCATTCGTGGAAGGGGAGCTCCATCGGAATTTCACCTTTGTGTCGGTCACTTATCTTTGGCAAGTGACCGTCTTGATGGGAGCCGCGGGGGTCAGCTCAATGATGATCAACGCTTTGAGGGAGCGGGAGGGGGTCTTGGCCAGGCATGTGATAGCCGACGTCAAGACGGGCCTGTACAATCGCACTCACTTCAATCGTGTGCTCGCCAACGAGATCAGCCGAGCCGAACACATCGATCGAGATGTGGCGCTCATTTTCATCGATATCGATGATTTCAACGCCTTCAACAGGGACTTCGGCCTAGAAGCAGGGGACACCATGCTGTCCGCGATCGCCGAGAAGATCAGGCAGGTCGTCAGAGAGTGCGAGGAGGGCTGCCCCTCGGAGACGAACATCGTCGCACGCTACGGAGGCGAGGAGTTCGCAGTGTTGCTTGTGCAGGATCGGGTGTGCGGGGCGCCGACGCCCGAGTACAGCCTAGAGGTCGGACAAGCACTCCAGGCGGCCATCGGGACCATTGAACTGGCTGGAGCAGGAGTCTCTGCGAGCATAGGCATCGCGCATACCGCCGAGGCGGGACACTCCTCGGAGGCGATGCTTACGTCGGCGGATTCCGCGCTGCAGGCCGCCTTCACCGCAGGCGGCAACGTCGTCCGTGCCTCCTGGAAGGACCCGGCATGATCGTGCGTCGACTCGAGTCCTTCGCTGTAGGCGCGTTGATCGCCGTCTGTTTGGTGGGACTGTCGGTTCAGGTGCTGTCGATGCCAATCGTGACTTCGGTGCTCGTGAGAGCGGTCGATAGCGCGACCGGAACCGGAATGACCGAGGAAGCGACTCTGACAACTGCCGAGACAGTCCGCGCTTACGTTGCCGATCGAGAGCAGCCCGAGCCCTTGCCAGCCACGGTCGAGGGGCGTGAGGGCTTCTCGGTAAGAGCGATCAAACACCTGGATGACGTCCGTGTGGTGATGGCGGCCACCAGGTGGGTCACGATCGCGCTCGGACTGGCGGTGGCGATATGGCTGCTCGTCAGGTATAGGCAGCGAGAGGCCGCGCCGGTGGCCTCGGCTTGCAGGGCTGCGGGGTATGTCTTGGTCCTCACGCCGGCACTCCTAGGGGCTGCGGCACTCATCGATTTCGACACGTTCTTCGCGTACTTCCATAAGCCGCTCTTCTATGGAGATACCTGGCTGTTCCCAGCGAACGAGCTCCTCGTACAGTTGTTTCCCGAGCCGTTCTGGATGGCTTCAGGCGGCCTGCTCCTAGGGCTTGCGCTGTTGTCTGCGGCAGCTCTCTTTCTGGTGGCGAGGGTCATTGGAAGATTCTCCGAGAAAAGCGATCAGCAGTAGATGTGGGAATCTGTGCCAAAGAGGTGTAAACTTCGCCAAGAACCAACCACGGTGAGGTAGCAGCCCAGACTCAGGGGCTGATATTGCATGTCGGTCGTCAAGAAAGGAGCGGTGAATGGCCGCAAAGGAAGGGTACTGTGTAAAGTGCAAGGAGAAGCGTGAGATCAAAGATGCCCAGGCGATCGTCATGAAGAACGGGCGTCCGGCCACGCAGGGGCTGTGTCCCTCATGCGGGACCAAGATCTTCAAGATTGGTAAGTCCTAAGGACTCGGGCATCAAAAAAGAGTTCGATAAGGAGTGCGCCCGGCTTCCAATGGCAGTCGGGCGTACTCATCATCGGCGATTCTGAAACCACTCCCCCTTCTGAAAGCAGGCAGAGGGCATGAACGTCATCGTAGTTGGATGTGGCCGAGTGGGCTCCCAGCTGGGCACACTACTTTCGGTCGAGGGCCACAATGTTGTGCTGATCGACAAAGACCCCGAGTCGTTCAATCGGCTTGGAGGGGGCTTCAACGGCGTCACTATCAAGGGCTACGGCTTTGACGAGGAAATCCTAGAAGAAGCTGGCATCCGGAACTGCGACGCATTCGCGGCTGTGACCAACCTCGACAACACCAACCTGATGGCCGCCGAGGTGGCGCGCAAGATATTCGGCGTCCCTCATGTGGTTGCTAGGTTGTACAACCCCGTGCGAGAGCGCACCTACATGCAACTCGGCATGGATTACGTGTGTGGCACCACCCTGGTCGCCGAGACGCTGCTGGACAAGATCATGGCAGGTCATGGACATCACATCACCAATCTCGGCGATGTCGAGGTCATCAATTTCAAGGCCAGCTCCAAGCTTGACGGGCTCACCGTCAGCGCAGTCGAGATCAAGCATCAATTCCGCATCGCCGCTGTCGCTAGGGGGGACGTGATGAGTATCCCGGGTCCAGACATGGCTCTTCGCGCAGGTGACGTGGTGTTGGCCTCAATCAAAGAGGAAGCATTCCACAAAGTATCCGATTACATGGAGGACTGATCGTGTACATCGTGATAAATGGTGGTGGGAAAGTGGCGGCTTATCTAGCCAAGACCATGCTCGACTCCGGCCATAAAGTCGCAGTGATCGAAAAGCGGGCTAGCGTCGCCGAGAAACTCGCATCGGAACTGCCAAAAGAAGCCCTGATCATTGTGGGAGACGGGTGTGACGCCCAGTTCCAGGATGACGCGGGGGCTTCTCGGGCAGATATCTTCATATCGGCCACAGGCGATGACGATGACAATCTAGTTGCGTGCCAGCTGGTCAAAGTGGCCTTCGGCGTTCCTAGAGTACTGGCGAGGGTGAACAGCCCGAAGAACGAGCGGATCTTCAACGCCTTAGGCATAGAGGCGATTTTCTCCACCTCGATCATCTCCAGAATGATCGAAGAAGAGGCCACTATCGGCGATATCCGTACCTTGTTGGCACTTCGGCGCGGGAAGATGGCGATCGTGGAGATCGAACTGCCCGTGGATCGATGCGTTGTGTGCAACAAAGAAGTATCCGCCTTGAACCTACCAGACGACTGCGTACTGGTGGCAATCGTCAGGGGAGAGGACGATGTCATCACGGCACGAGGGGACACGAGACTCCAGCCGGGCGATACGGTCATCGCTTTCACCAACGTCGAGCGTGAGCGAGCACTTAGGAAGGCGCTCATCGGGGAGTGAGCATAGCGTGGTCTGGAGAGCTGAAGGATTTGCGGATGGACCTTTCGTAACGCTACAATCCCAAGACTATGCGGGCATAGCTCAGTTGGTAGAGCGACAGCTTCCCAAGCTGTAGGTCGCGGGTTCGAGACCCGTTGCCCGCTCCAATTAGTGATAAAGGGCTGCGGATGCGGTCCTTTATTGTTTGTATGGAATCGCACACATCCGGTCATCACATTCTTCTACCGTTCGTCGGACTTGAGGTGACAGGTGCGATGCGATATGCGAACATACGTACGTATCCACCGTTCATCGCCCCTCGATGATAGACAGAAGGAGGAGGAGCGATGATGTTATGTAGATTTTTCAGCGCACTAGCGGCGGTCTTTGTTTGGGCGAGTTTCGCAAGCGTTCAGTCGGCTGCGGGAGCCCCCCTACAATCACCCTTCGAGGTCCTACTGGGATACGAGGCATTCTATTCCCAAGGGGGCAGGAGCGTCGTTCATAGGGGGGTTGATCTGTCCGCATCGGAAGGCGATTCCGTCAGCGCACCGTTCGCTGGCAGGGTTTCCTTCGCAGGGCGGGTGCCGTCGCCTGGCGGCGGTAGCCGGAATGCGGTCACAATCGAATTCGGGGATGGTCTCCGGATCACTTTTCTGCCCCTGGAGGGCATAACGGTGAAGACGGGGCAACAGGTTTCCGTAGGTGACAGCATCGGCGCAGTGGCTGTTGTTGCAGGAGAATCGTCGCCTTCGCCGCACCTGCATGTCAGTGTTCGGAGGGGAGAAGCATACATTGATCCGATGCCGTTCCTGCCGATACCGCTCGCGACGGTAGCGCAACCGAACGATCTGGTGCAGGAAGTACCAGCACAGGACGTTGTCAAAGTGCCCCAAACGGCAGCAGAGCCTCTGAGGGCAACGGTCCAGCAACCTGTTGTGAGTCCACAGGTACCGCAGACGGCCCCTCAGACGGCACCCCAGACGGTGATGCAGCCAACTCCCGGGCCCGTGGATCGAAGTGCCGTCAACGGGGTGCAAGGGGCGAGATCATTTAGGCTGTCGGCGGATTCCGGGGCCGGGGCCCTTGCTGCTGTCGAGCAAGCCGCACCGACCGCGGCCGAATCAGGGCTCTCAATCATAGGTCAGGAGATCAACGCAAAAGCTCCGCTGGTCGGAGCTACCGAAGAATGGAGTTTTCAATCAGCGACTGCGGCACTGGGCAGCGTAATGGAGTCAACCGGATTTGGAGCCCAAAGAGAATCGGATGGCTCCACGGTCGTTGGATGCGCGGTGAAAGAATCAGCTCAACTGCCGATCTCGGCGGTTGGTGTTGTGATAGTGGCTATTGCTGCGCTGATCGGCCTCGCGCCGATCGTGCGCGGTGGTATAGAGACGAGCACGGAAGACTCAGATATCTCGACGGGGGAGCAACTTGCAGCCGCGGTCGGTCGATGATACACTTCTCGGGCTCATTTCCTGCTCCGGACGGACGCCTTCCAGTTCCGGGGCCAAGATGTCCAGAGGAGGTGAAACATGAAGGCTTATGAACTTATGCTATTGCTCAATCCTGTTCTCGAAGAAGAGGCGCGTGAAGCTGCCCTCGAGAAAGTCCAGGGACTGATTTCTGCCAACGGTACGATCGACTCTGTCGATCAGTGGGGCAAGCGACGTCTCGCATTCGAAATCGACAAATTCTCCGAAGGGGATTATGTCGTGGTGGACTTTCAGGCTGAGCCGACGGCAATCGCCGAGATCGACCGCGTGCTGCACATCACAGATCCAGTTGTGCGATACATGCTGGTGCGTCGAGAAGACAAAGATCGACAGCCGGCCTAATCGCCACCGGACCGAAACAATGGTGCGTGGACGATAAGGAGATTCAGATGAGCATCAACCGTGTGGTTCTGACAGGAAATCTGACAAGGGATCCAGAGTTGCGGTCGACGGCAAGTGGTATGTCCGTCCTAAAGATGGGCGTAGCAGTCAACGATCGCCGCAAGAATCAGCAGACCGGAGAGTGGGAAGACGTTGCGAACTTCGTCGATGTGACTGTGTTCGGGTCAAGGGCGGAGGCCCTCACTCGGTTCCTATCGAAGGGATCGAAGGTCGCTGTAGAGGGTAAATTGCGGTGGTCCTCATGGGAAACGCCGCAGGGTGAGAAGCGCTCCAAACTAGAGGTTGTTGCCGACGACATTGAATTTCTCTCTTCTAGAGAGGGTGGCGGGGCGACAAGCTCACAGGCGGCCAGCACGGGAAGCGCAGAGTCCAAGCCTTTGGCAGATGACGAGATTCCGTTCTGACGGACGCGGAAGATTGAAGATTCGAGCAACAGCTCGACAGTGAACAGTGTTGTGAGAGGAGGTTCAGGAATATGTCCGATTATGCAAGGAAGCCAAGACGCAAGTACTGTGCGTTTTGTAAGGACAGCGTCGAGTACATCGACTACAAAGAAGTCAACATGCTTCGTAAGTTCATGACAGATCGGGGCAAGATCAAGCCTCGGCGGGTGTCAGGCAACTGCGCCCAGCATCAGCATGTGCTTGCGACTGCAATAAAGAGGGCTCGGGAAATGGCCCTGGTTCCATATGCCGTTCCGGTCATCAGCGGAAGAGTGGACAGCAGAGGGCGCAGGTAAAAAGGTCAAATGTCGGGCATACGCAGGATCAGCGAAGCTGTGCTGCTCTCCCTCTCTTGTCTCGGGGGAGCGATAGTGGCGATACCGGCTCCCTTCATCGGCCTTCCTCTGAGTGCTGCTGCACTCGCAGGCTTGATCTACAGGGGACGCAGCACCGTGGCCATCACAGTGGCAGTATTCTGTGTGGTGGTCATGGGGTTGATCATGCCACCGAATGCAGTGATGGTTGCTCTCGCTTTAGGGTCGACTTTCCTGGCGATTGGTGCTCTGCGTAGTTATCACGTCTACACAGTGGCCCTGATATATGTGCCGGCAGTAGCCCTTGCGCTTGCATCAAGGGATATCGCAGTGGCTTGGCTATCCGGTTTGACGGTCGCAGAGCACTTCCAGACCAGCTTGGATGCGGTCGGGGAAATGCTTTCGACCTTCGGTCCTCAAGACGCTCTCGAGGCCGAGGCTGTCAACCAGATGCTTGAACTGCTGCCAGCGGTCTACCTGTTGACCGCCGCGGCATCGGTGATCCCTACACTCTTGGTTGTGCGTTGGGTTGCAAGTCGATCCAAGACGGAGCTGGCCGAAACGCCACGCATCGACTTGCTCGATTTGAGTCCGCATGTGCTCTGGCCACTGGTTATTGCGGTAGCGGTAGGTGCAGCGGGACAACTATGGCCGGATACGGGGGCTCCGCTCGAAACCGTGGCGATCAATCTACTTTTCGCCGTGCGCATGGTGTTGTTCATTCAAGGACTCGCGGTGATCGCAGCTCTAGTGAGACATCTAGGCGCAACCAAGTTGAGTAAGGTGCTGGCTGTAGTCCTAGCGGTATTGGCGGAGGGTCCATTGTTGCTCGTCAGCATCGTGGGCTTTTTGGACTTCTGGTTCAACTTCAGGAAGTTGAACAGAGAAGTAGCCGGAGGCTCAGACGCTACGCCGGCCAACAAGTAATGAGCGCTAGTCCATGTACAGGCAGGGACGGGCGATCCGAGTTTCACACGTTGAATCAGAAAAGGAAGTGAACAAATGAAAGTCATCCTACTGGAAGAAGTCAAGGGAAAGGGCGGCGAAGGCGATGTTATTGAAGTCGCCCGTGGGTTCGCGGTCAACTACCTACTTCCCAACAAGATGGCCATCGAAGCTACCAGCGGTAACTTGAAGCAGCTGGAGCAGAGAATGAGGAGCATCCGTCAGCGGGAGGAAGCTCGTGTCGGTGAAGCAACCGCTTTGGTCGACTCTCTCGATGGCAAAGAGATCGTGATTACGGTCAAGGTCGGAGATGGCGGTCGGCTTTACGGCTCAGTCACTCCTCAGGCTATTGCAGATGCTGTCGAAGCACAGCTTGGCGTAATCGTGGATCGCCGAAGGATCGACCTTAGCGGCCAGATCAAGGAAGTCGGCGAATATGAAGTGATCGTTCAGGTCTACCGGGACATCGCCGCACATTTGAAGGTGCAAGTGACAGGCGAATCAGCTCATGGTGCCAAGGCTGCTCCGGCACCCAAGCCGGTGCAAGAGGAAGCGGCCGACGTATCTGCTGCGGATGAGACCGCTGAAGAGATCCAGATCACAGAGGCAGCAACTGAAGAGGACGAAAAGGAATAGCCAGAAGAAAGGGACACCCCTCTCGCTCGCCACATCAAAGGCCTAGACGAGCTACATGAAAGGTCTTTGATGTGGCGGGATGGCATATCAACTGTCCTCCGATAGAATGAAGCCCAAGGCATCTTTCGGCATTGGAGAGACTAGGTGGCAGAGCGCACCACACGTGAAAGGGAAGTAGCCGTGGGAACCCCAGTGAAGCTGGTTCCGCCGCACAACAATGAGGCGGAGCAGGCCATCCTAGGGTCTATGTTCCTTTCCAAAGGGGCGGCCGAGGTAGGGCTGACTATCCTCAACGAGGAAGACTTCTACAGGCCGGCCCACAAGAAGATATTCGCAGCCGTGGCCCACCTCCACAATGCGAACATCCCTGTAGACCAGGTCAGTGTTGCGGACAGACTTGATGCAATCGGTGAACTTGATAAGATCGGCGGCAAGTCGTATCTGATCGACATCACACAAACGGTCCCAACGCCAGCGAATGCCAGCCGGTACGCTGAGATCGTTGCTCGTACTTCGATGCTTCGGTCACTCATCGGTGCGGCCTCCAAAATAACTCAGATGGGATACGATGCGCCGGATGATCTGCGCGAGGCAGCCGCAGAAGCTGAGCGCCTGATTTTCGAGGTGACGAACAAAAGAATCTCTGGCAACTTCCGGCCCATTGAAGAGTTGTTGGAGGTCTCATTCAAGCAGCTGGAGGAGTTGTTCGAGCGCCAGGAGCACATCACCGGTGTGCCAACTGGGTTCGATGACCTCGACAAAGTGCTCGCCGGATTGCATAGGGGCGATCTCATCATTCTTGCCGCCCGCCCCTCGGTAGGAAAGACAGCCCTTGCGCTCAATATCGCGGTCAATGCGGCAGCGAAGGGCAAGGCAGCCGTCGCAATGTTCAGCTTGGAGATGTCGGCTGAACAGCTCATACAGAGGGTGCTGTGCTCGGAAGCTAGAATCAACTCCCAGGATGTGCGGACCGGGTATATCAAAGATGCTGATTGGGGCAAGATCCACGGCGCCATGGGGCGTCTTGCGGAGCTCGATTTGTTTGTGGATGATACTCCTGCGACATCGATCCTCGAGATCCGAGCGAAGGCACGACGCCTGTTGCGTGACAAGAAAGAAGGACTTGTCATCGTCGACTACTTGCAGCTCATGCAGCCCCAGCACCGTCGTTCGGACAATCGTCAGACTGAGATCGCCGAGATCAGCCGAGGACTGAAGATCCTTGCGAAGGAGCTCAGGGTACCAGTGCTGGCACTGTCACAGCTTTCCCGTGCTGTAGAGCAGCGTGCCGGGAAGCGACCGCAACTGTCCGACCTGCGTGAATCCGGAGCCATCGAACAAGATGCCGACGTAGTCATGTTCATCGACCGTAACACCGATCCTCGCAGCCAAAGTGAAGAAGACGAGGGTCGCCCGGGGCCGGGCATCGCAGAAATCATCGTGGCCAAGCACCGTAACGGCCCGACAGGATCGGTCAAGCTGGTCTTCAATGACTCATACACGAAGTTCAGCAACTACACGGACAAAATGCCCTAGATCCAGGGGGTCGAGCGATCCATGACAGAGCACCATGACGTAGTCATAGTGGGAGCTGGGCCGGCAGGAATCTTCGCCGGACTGGAATTGGCTCAAGCTGGCGTGGAGCGTGTGTTGATCGTTGAGAAGGGACCCGACCTCCGTCAGCGCAACTGCCCTGCGCGAGAGGGAAAATGCACGGGATGCCCGTCCTGCAACATCATGTGTGGCTGGGGTGGGGCGGGGGCCTTCTCGGACGGGAAACTCACCTTGACCGGCGAGGTTGGTGGCTGGCTGGGGGACTACGTCGGCAGTGAGCTTCTCCAGGAGCTGATTCGCGAGACGGACACTCGTTGGAGCGAGTTCGGCGAGAAGGTTGATGTCGTAGATCCGGATGCCGAAATCGTTACGCAACTCAGTCGGGCAGCGACCCTAGCCGAGATGACGCTGACGCCCATGTGCATACGTCACCTTGGATCGGACAGGTCACCCGGGTTCCTCGGAGCTATGCGCGAGCGACTTGAAGAACAGGGCGTCAAGATCAGGACACGATGCCCAGCGCGAAAGCTGGTTACATCCGCTGGTCGAGTTTCGGGAATCGAGCTGGCCGATGGCGAGATCATTGGCGCAGAGGCAGTGATCGTTGCGCCTGGCCGAGAAGGTGCGGAATGGTTGCTTCGGCAGGCGCTGGAGTTAGGGATATCGGTTTCGAACAACGCGGTGGACATCGGGGTGCGGGTAGAGTGTCCGGCTCCGGTCATGGAGCCTCTGACGGATCATCTTTACGAGGCGAAGCTCTCGTACTTCTCGCGGTCCTTCGGGGACAGGGTGCGGACCTTTTGCATGAACCCCTATGGCGAGGTGACGACGGAACACTACGGGGACGTCCTGACCGTCAACGGGCACTCCCTAGCAGGCGAAAAGACGGCTAACACCAACTTCGCAGTGCTGGTCAGCCATAGTTTCACCGAGCCTTTCCGGGAGCCGATCACCTATGGACGCTCCATCGCACGGCTGGCGAACTTGCTTGGCGAGGGCATCCTGGTCCAACGCTTGGGCGACCTGAGGGTCGGGCGACGCTCGACGCCTAAGAGGCTGCAAGAATCCATCGTGGTGCCGACGCTGGCATCGGCGACACCCGGCGATCTTGCAGCGGTGCTGCCATACCGACACCTTACTAACATCCTTGAGTTCCTTGAAGCACTCGATGAGATCACTCCGGGAGTGGCTGCTCCTTCGACTCTGCTCTATGGCGTGGAGGTCAAGTTCTACTCGTCTCGCCTTGAGCTGGATTCTAGCCTCATGACCAAGGTGAATGGCTTGTTCGCAATCGGCGATGGCGCCGGAGTTACACGGGGGCTGGTGCAGTCGAGCGCGAGAGGGATTGTTGCAGCAAGAGGGGCTATTCGGCTATTACGGTGCCGCTAGGGCCCGGGTCGATGCTCCGGGTAGCGGCTATCAGCAATCCCCCGGCTCTGGTCTTATGACCCCCGCTCCGGCATACTATATCGGTGCTTAATTGTAAGAGAGCGCATGCGCATTCGCCGTAGGACGGCCGAATGCCCGGCCTGGGAGCGGCGAAGAGGGTCCGCGGGGCCGAAACACCCCAAGGAGTTAATTGGATGCCCGGAATCGTGTTGGTTGGTGCACAGTGGGGCGATGAAGGAAAAGGCAAGATTACCGATCTCATCGCGGATGACTTCGATTACGTGGTTCGCTTCCAGGGGGGCAACAACGCCGGACACACGGTGATCCATGGCGACCGCACCCTGAAGCTACATCTGATTCCGAGTGGGATCATGTACCCACACATCACGCCTGTGATTGGGAACGGCTGCGTCATCGACCCGAAGGTCCTTCTGCAGGAGATGGACGGCCTGGAGCAGGACGGTTTGTCCACGCGCAAGTTGCTGATCAGCTCCAATGCACACCTGATCATGCCCTATCACCGCGACCTGGATCAGGCTAGCGAGCACAGGCTCGGCTCTTTGGAGATCGGGACGACTAGGCGAGGCATCGGCCCCGCTTACATGGACAAGGCATCCAGGATGGGGATAAGGGTGCAGGACCTGACCGATGAGGGCATCTTCCGCAAGAAGATAGAAGCCGCTTTGCATGAGAAGAACGACATCCTCGAGAAGGTCTACGGTCTACCCACGTACACGGTGGAGCAGATAGCCGATGAGTACCTGGTGTACGGCGAGCGCATCAAGCCGCACATCGAGGACACCTCATTGACGATCAACAAAGCGCTTGATGCAGATCAATGGGTACTGTTCGAGGGCGCCCAGGGAACATTGCTCGACCTGGATCACGGGACCTACCCGTTCGTCACAAGCTCGAGCCCCGTTGCCGGGGGGGCCTGTACTGGAGTGGGGGTGGGTCCTCGGCGGATAGACCGGGTGCTCGGGATAGCCAAGGCGTACATTACGCGTGTGGGGTCGGGGCCGTTCCCGACCGAGCTTGATGATGCGATCGGGCGTCGGTTGATCGATGTGGGCCACGAGTATGGGACAACGACCGGCCGAGAGAGACGTGCCGGCTGGTACGATGCCCTAATCGTGAGATACGCAGTCCGAGTAAGCGGGATCACGGACCTGATCCTCACCAAGCTCGATGTGCTGTCAGCGCTCGACACGATCAAGGTCTGCGTGGCATACGAATACGAGGGACGGCGCTACACAGAACTCCCGGATCACCAGAGCGTATTCCACCACGCAAAGCCGATCTATGAAGAGATTCCAGGCTGGAATGCGGATATCACCGGGTGCAGGAACATCGAGGAGCTACCGCAAGAGGCCCGGGACTACATCTCCATGATCGAGGATCTAGCGGACGTCCCGGTGGCGATGATCGCGGTCGGACCCAGTCGCGAGCAGACAATCATGAGGCGTTGGCAGTCCCGCTGAAGGCCTCGGATTCGGGGTAAGGGGCCGGTCAGGGCAAACAATATCGCAAATTCGAGTAACCGCATCGGTGAATGCGACGTTAACCAGAGGACGACGGGGCGATTTTGATCGGACCCCGTTGACTTCGCGTACATAAGAATCAATACTATTTAATGAACCCTAGGACTGAGGTATATGAATCATCCAACAGGCACAGTGGACGAAAGACTCCAGGCGATGGTCGAGGCCCTTCGCGGCCATGGCCTCAAAGTGACACAGCAACGGACTGAGATCATCCGGGAGATCATCCACACGACAGATCATCCCGATGTGGACACCGTGCATCGTAGGGTCAGAGAGAGAATCCCAGCGGTTTCGTTGGATACGGTTTATCGAACCATGTCCGCATTGTTCGAGAGAGGACTGATCAACAGGATCATGGCCGACTCGGGCCGAGCCAGATACGATGGCGACGTCTCGCGTCACAACCACTTCGTCTGCGACACCTGTGAGCTGATCATTGATATTGAAAGCTCCGATAGGGGCGGATGCAGGGCGTCGGATAGACTCTCAGATGTGGGGGTCGTAGAACGAGTCGAGGTGTTGTTTCGCGGCAAGTGCAAGCATTGTGGGGCAGAGCCGGAGCGATGAAAGGGGCTTTCATGATGCGCAACACATGTTCCCGCAGTGGGGCAACTAGGGGGATTTTTGCACTGATGCTATGGGGGGTCCTGGCGCTTGTGATGCCGGGTATCGCCCTTGCCGAGGGGCAACCGATAGAGGATGACATTTTCACTTCGGATCAGTTCACACCTGCTGAAGGGTGTGCATGTCATGCCGAGTTCATCAGCCAGTGGGAGATGTCCCTGCACAGTCAGGCCTCGTTCAATCCAACATTCGAGGCGAAGCTAGACGAGGCTGAACCTGCAACCAGGGCCCAGATAGAGGACTTCTGCCGCAGCTGCCATGGGCCTGTAGCCTACATGACCGGCGAGCTGGGCATGGCCGCTGAGGATATGACTGGCGCTTCGGCGGATTCGATCGGCTGCTCGTTCTGCCATCAGGTGACCGGCACCGATGAGCCGATAGCGAATCTTTCGCAGAGAGTCGAGCCCGATGGGGTCTATCGCGGAGGACTCGACGATGCCCAGGCTCCGCATCCGGCTATGACATCAGAGTTCCATCGGACGGCAGAATTCTGCGGCAGTTGCCATAACGTCAATCATCCCGTGAACGGCTTAGCGCTCGAAGCCACCTATACCGAGTGGCTGAACAGCCCACAAGCCGAGCAAGGCATCACCTGTCAGGACTGCCATATGAGCGAGGCGCCGGGCGTAATCGGCCCGACGCCGGGTAGGGTAGCGGAGATGGCCCCTGAGCGCGAAGAGGTCCACAGGATGACCTTCTGGGGAGCCCACGTCGAGCGGGGCAATGCGGAAGCGGCGGTCCAGATGCTACGCGCTGCAGCCACGCTGACGGTCGAGGTCCCTGACGTTCTCACCGACGGCTCGGTGGAGGGTGTGGTCCAGGTGACCAACTCCGGCGCAGGCCACTATCTTCCCACCGGACTGACTGACGTGCGTCAGATGTGGCTCGAGGTTCTGGCTGTCGATGAGGCAGGCACTGAGACCGAGATCGCGCGGCAGGCTTTTGGGACCGTGTTCAGGGATGCGGAAGGCCAGTATCCAGCGCAAATATGGGATGCTGTTGCCATCCAGTCTGACATCAGGGTCCCCCCGATGGAGTCCGTTCCCGTCACCTTTACCGCATCGCTGCCCGAGGGTGCCGAGTCGGGGACCATAGTGGCCCGCCTGAAGTACAGCTCGATCACGGACAAGCTCGCCGAGGCCGCCGGCCGTGAGAATCCGGTGACCTTGATGTCGGAGATTAGCCAGCCAATCTATGCGAGCCCTGAGGCCAAGCAGGCTGCAGAGCGTGGTGATGGCTTGCTGGGAATCGACACCGGGACGCTGGTCGTTGCGCTCGGCGCACTGGCAGTTGTTGTCGTGGCCGCTATCGGGATCCTGGTGCTTCGCAAGAGAAAGAGTGCTGGAGCCTAAGACGCTCGAGCAGGACCCGTTGGGCTTCTCGGATTGCGGCCTCGGGTCCTGCTTCGGCGTGTAAGCACAGGTTGAGCGCGATCGTGGTTGCGAATGCACACCCCGTGCCCCTGGGGTCCCCGATCTCTGCGAAGTGCGGGTGCTCGAGTACCTCCAGCACGCCCTCAGGGGTCCCGAGGACATCTGCCGAGAGGCTCGCATCGAGCCGGACGCCCGTGATCAGCACGCGGGTATGCAAGGCCGCCGCAAGCTCGAGGCACGCCTGCTGCGCTTCGGCGGGTGAGGCGATTCCGCGACCCAGCATCGCCGCGGCCTCCTGCTGATTGGGCGTCACGAGGTCGCATCGGGCGGCCAGCGCGAACAGATCGCTCGGCTCGCCCGCGAAGAGCGCCCCACCCGAAGTGCTCGCGAGTACGGGGTCGAGGACCACCGGGCTGATCTTTGCGAGAAGCAGAAATCCGCGGATGACATCGGCGTGCTCAGCGGAGGCGACAGCCCCGATCTTGACGCAGTCGATGGGGCCGTCCTCGGCGATTGCGTCTAGCTGTGCGCGCAGCAGGCCCGGGCTGACGGGCTCGGCGGCGAGGAACGCGCGCGAGTTCTGCGCGGTGACTGTCGTCGCCACGCAGCAGGGCGCGAATCCCAAGCGCGCCGCCACGAAGGCGTCGGCGATGATCCCCGCGCCTGCCGAAGGGTCCAGCCCGCCGATGAGCAGGGCTCGCCTCAAGCGCTGGCCTCCATCTCGTTGAGCAGCGTCATCGCGCAAAG
>JAMDCK010000044.1 GCA_023488435.1 Actinomycetota bacterium | reverse complement strand
ATGGCGGAGGGGCTGTTGGATCAGGGGGAGTGTCGCTGACTTTGGTGGCTTCGGCTCGGCCCGCCGGATGCCCTGGTGGACTCCATTGAGATACGCTAACATGTACGTAATGGTGTCCCGAAACTCTGGAGGTGCTCATGCCATCGCTCCGGCCCACGACTGACGTTCGGCCTGTCACTGAGTTCCGTGCGAACACGTCGGCGATCATCGAGCAGATGCATGCGACCAAGCGCCCGGTCATCTTGACCCAGCACGGCCGCAGCGCAGCGGTGCTGCTTGACCCGGTTGTTTACGAGCGCCTTGTTGACGAGATCGAGCTGCTCCGCGACTTGGCCACCGCCGAGTCCCAGATTGCGGAAGGCCGGACCATCCCGCATGACGAGGTCGTCCGCCGGATGCGGGCGAAGTACTCCCTGTGAGAGTCGAGTGGACCGAGCTCGCAGATCCATCCTGACGATCTCGGGTGAGTCGAACGCCGATCGAGTAGAGAATATTGATCGTGGACTTCCACTAGAGGTGATGACTATGAAGACCAAACTGGCGCCGGTCACTCCAGGCGAGCTGCTGTGGGAGGAGTTCTTGGCTCCCATGGGCATCTCGCGCTATCGGCTTGCGAAAGAGATCGGGGTACCTGCTCAGCGCATCGGCGAGATTGTTGCCGGACGCCGCGCGATCACGGCTGACACGGACCTTCGCTTGTGTCGGTTCTTCGGCTTGTCCGACGGTTACTGGCTGCGCGCTCAGGCTGCCTACGATACCGAGGTCGCGCGGGAGCTGTTGGCTGAGGAGCTTGAGAGCATCCATCCTTGGACGAACGCTGTCGGGTAGAGGACTTCGGAGCGATGAGCTAATGCCGTTTGCAGTATCATCCGGTTAGGCACAAGCATTGTTGGGAGGAGGACGACCTGTTCTTTATCGGGAACTACCTGCACGTCGTGCGGAATTACTACACTTTCGAGGGCCGAGCCTCTCGACGGGAGTACTGGGCATACATTTTGGTCCACGGCGTCATCGTGCTGGGACTCTTCGCAATTGACTCGGCCTTCGGGCTCTTCTTCGGTGCGGACTACGGAGTTTTGAGCACCACCTACGGTGTCGCACTTGCTTTCCCAACGGTCGCCGTGGCGGCCCGACGGCTGCACGATGTGGACCTCAGCAGCTGTTGGCTCGCCATTTCTGCAGTGCCACTGATCGGGTTTCTCGTCCTGCTGTCCTCCCTTGTGCAGCGAGGGACACGCGGGGACAACCGCTTCGGCGCTGATCCATACGGTCCGCGCCACGTGACGATGCCCTCAGACGGAGGGTCTCCTTATGCCACCCGACGAGGCCGGTTCTTCGTTTGTCCATGGTGCGAGCAGTCGAACCCGGCTGGGCGGTCGTGCTGTCAGTGGTGCAATAAGCCGTATCGTGAAGAAGCGGGTCAGGAGCACCAAGTGCTGGGCGTCTGAGAATCGGGCGACCGAAAAGAAAGCCGTCATCCACCGCGCCGGTTGCTCCGCTCGGCAGTGTGTAGCCGGATCCACTCGGCCAACGCATCTTCCTCGACGCGTCCGGAGGCAAGGGCGACGATGGTTGTGACCACTTCGGCCTCGCTCGCCGTGAACTCGAGTCCGTTGAGCCCCAGGAATACCGCCATCACGACGAAGGCTACGCGCTTGTTGCCGTCGTGGTAAGGGTGGTTGCGGGCAAGCCCCCAACCGTAAGCCGCTGCAAGTGCGGCGATGTCTGCGGTCGGCGTGTAGGAGAGAAGTTGCCTCGGGCGCGCGAGCGCGGATTCGAGCAGGTTCTCATCGCGTAGCCCCGGCATCCCGCCGTGGGTGAGCAGCATGTCGGTCTGGATGGCGTCGACGACGACGCGGGTGACCCACCTTGGTTCGCTCACTGGCATCGATGACGCCTACTTCGCAAGTTCGCGCAGCGCGCTGCGATAGGTGCGCCCGACCTCGGCGGCGATCGAGAGTGCTTCTTCGGTATCGGTGTCGTAAGGCGTCAGCAGGATTCCGCGGTCTGTCTCGATAGCGATCACCGTGTCGCCAGCGGCAAGCTTGAGCCTGTCAGCCATGTCTTTGGGCAGGGTGGCGGCTATGGATCCGCCGACCTTGCGAAGCTTCACTCCCTGGCGCATTTCGTCCTCCGTGGTCGGGGTCATGACAATTGTAGCACAGATGTGCTACTTCGAGTCCGCTAGGCGGGGTGTCAAGCCCGAGGGGGTCAGCCTTGCTTTGTGTACCACTAGGGTGTACCATCGGTTCATGCCTTCACCACGATTCAGTCGGCTCCCGCCGGAGCGACGCTCGAAGATACTTGCTGTGGCCCGCGAGCACCTCGCCCGGGACGGGATCGAGGGCGCTTCGTACAATCAGATCATTGCGAACGCGGAGATATCCAAGACTACCGCGTACATGTATTTCGACGGCAAGCGGGATCTTGCTGCTGAGGTTGTGCGCGATGTGTACGCGCGACTGGGCGAAGTTATGGGCCCTTGGCGCGCAACTGAGTCGTCGGATCTGTTCTGGGAGCAGCTCGCTGTGACGAGCGATGCGCTGCGTCGCCATCTTCTCGCCCACCCTGACGATCTCGCACTCCTGGCCCAGCCGGAGACCGTGGGGGTATCCGAGCTGGACGTTTGGTTCGGGCAGATGCTCGACGACGGGATCGCCCTAGGCGTGATTCGCACAGACGTAGAGCGGCCGCTACTGCTCGCCGCTACGGTCGCCCTCTTCCGCGTGATCGATGAATGGGAGTTGGCCGCGCTGTCATGCGGGGAGAGCATCGACCCGGCCCCGGCCTGGCGCCTGCTTCGCGGACTCTGGGCGAGCCCTTCCTCGTCGCGTGCCGGTGTCGCGCCCGTCCCAGGCGCAGAGCTGCCCTCGCCATGACGACAGTGAAGATACCTTCGCTGTTTCACGATGTGCTGGGGGAGACTCCGTCGCCCGTTCAGATTGCGGTCATCGTCGTATTCGGTGTTGGCATCGCGACCGTCGTCACGGAGCTGCTCCGGCCAGGGCTGCCTGGCCTTCCCTGGTGGCGCGTCGCCATCGCCTGGGCGCTGACGGTCGACATCGCGGCAGGGTGCGTCGCCAACTTCACCCGCTCGACGAACGACTTCTACGCAAAGCGTCAGCTGAATCGCTGGGTGTTCATCGCGATTCACGTTCACGTAATCGTAGTGGCAGCAGCGTTCGGCGTCGCCCTGGCCCCGGCAATCGCCGTTTGGGTGTATACGATCGCGGGTGCGTCGATTGTGAACCTCCTGTCCGGTCGCGGCACGCAGGTCTTGGTCGCCGGCCTCCTGCTCGCCGTCGGCATCGCCTGGATTCCGCTCCTCCCAGGGGTACCTGCGCCGATGCTCGTCGTGTTGCTACTCTTCATGCTCAAGGTGCTGTTCAGCTTCGCGGTCGACCACTACCGAGACCCGGCATACGCGCGATGAGCGCCGCGCTTCCGGAGCCCGAGATCCGCGATCTGACATGGCGGGATCGGCGAGCCTTCGTGGAGACGATGGGCGCCGCGTTCGCCGACGACCCGCTCTTCGTGATGTTATTCGGCCCTGGTGTGCGGGAGAGCGGCGAAGAGCGGACATCGTCATGCGCCCGGAGAGCTGCCTTCGTTGAGTACCTCTTCGACATGAACCGCCTGATGGGCGGCACCCCGCGCGGGCTTCTCGCCGAGGGTCGGCTGGTGGGTGCTGCGTTGCTTGAGCCGCCGGCGGGGCGCGCGGCCGTCAACGGGCTGAGGATGCTGGCCGCGGCGCTTCGATTCGCACCCCTCCTGCCGCGTCTTGGCACCACCCGGTCGGCCCTGCTGAACCGCTACTTCCGCAGCACCCGTGCGGTGGTCCCTCGCGCTCCACACCACTACCTTCTGATGATCGGCGTGCAGCCTGACGCACAGGGCCGTGGCTGGGGGAGGCTACTCATGCAGGATGCGATCTCGCGCTCCGATCGCGTATCTCGCTCCGTTGGGATTGCGCTCGACACTGAGAACGCGGACAACATCGGAGTGTACGAGCCTTGGGGGTTCCAGCGGCGGACGTGCTTCGAGGTTGGCGGGGTCGTTGTGCACTCGATGTTCCGCCCTCGGCAGGAGTCCGTTCGACCGCTGACCACTATCGACTGACACGGGTCGACACTCGTGGTCGGGCGAGCACAGTGTCCTCAGCGACCGACCCGCCTATCGATTGAAGTCGTCCTTCTGTGCGACAATGCGCTGAATGCGTTGATGCGATCTGAGGGCGGGCGCATAACAAGCCTGAACCCGTAGCGGGTTGTCGAACTCCGGAAGGGAGATCGAAACATGAGGCCTGAGGAACTGCGGCGTTACATCAAGGCGACCGAGCGCGCGGTCATACCCTCGACGGTTGCGATGAGGGTCCAAGGGATCGGCATCCTTCGTAAGCTGCCGCGTCGACTTCAACAGATGATTATCGACCGGGGCTCGCGTACCGACCCGTATATGAGCTTCGTCGTCGAGCCCTACGCCGTCTTCCTCGCATTCGAGATCACCGACCTCGAGGCGGCAAAGCGCCTGCTACCGCCCGGTTACGCGCTCCACCCTTCGGCGATGTTCGCTGACACCGACAAGCGTCCTTGCGCGATCATCAGCGCCTTCAACGTGCACACGAACGCTTTCTGGGGCAGCCGCGTCGAGTTCTATCTCGTCGCCGAGAACCGTGAGACCGGATTCCTATCGTGGATCATCGAGGATTACGAGAGCAACGCTCCCAGCTACGATCCCAGCCGAGGCTTCACCCTCCCCAGTACGTCGCACTCGGTTGTCACTACTTCCTACCGAGGCGAGATCATCGTCGACGTGGCAGGCGCGACATCGGGCAACAGTCTCGCGTTGTGTGCCGACCTGACCGGCGCCCCGCTTGCCGGGCTCGAGCAGCGACTCTGGGTCGAAGGCAACCTATCGGTCGACTACGGCGGTGAGCTGCAGCAATCCACCAAACCGTTCAGTCTCGTCTTCGATCCGGGCGAGATGGCCCAGGCACTGAAGTTGCCCCTCGATGCCATCTCGCTTTGCACAAATACGTTTGGGGACGGAATCCTGGATCCGCAACCCTTCGAGGTGGCCGTCTTCCCCTACGCGCAGCACTTCATCACCACGAGCTTCCCGACCGGCAAGTCGCTGCGCACCGTCGAGGACCTGGAAGACGCGGCCCGCGAGCTGAGCGAAGCGCTGGGGGCTGCGAAGTAGCAGGGTTGGGCGGGGCGCGGCTACTCGGCGTACTGGGCGCGCTTTGCGGTATCATGTGACCGCACGGTTCGAGTGGATGGCCGGGTTACTCGGCAGAGCACGGTGGCGAAAGAGGGAGCAGACGAATGCTTGAGGCTACGGAACAGCAGACCGAGGAGCTGTCGGTATTACAGGCCACGGTCGCTAAGCTCGAGAAGAGCAATCGCCGGTTGAAGATCGGGGTGATCGCCCTAGGTGCGATCATGGCCTTAGGAGCTCTCCTGGCTTGCGCATCAATAGTACTGATCCCGCTGGCTGCTCTTCAGGGTTTCTCGATGTCAGAGGTGGATGAGCCGCAGATCCAGGCTGTTCGGTCAGCTGCGGATGACGCTCTCCAGGGCATCGCCAGTGATGTGCAGGTAAGGAGCGTCGAGGTTATTTCCGGGGATGGAGCGGGTGCGACCGCCGACCTCCTCCTCGGTAGCGGCATGTACATGGTCTACGTGGAGTTTCGGGTCGGAAGTACGGATACGATCGTTGCCAACATGTTCGACCCTTCTTTTGGCGGCACACTGGGAGACTCAGGGATCATCCCGATGCTCAGTGTGGGCGACGACAAGTTGACACAAGAAGACTTCGTTGCCCTGCTAAAGGCCTACTCGGAGCAGAGCGACAAGCCCTTTGGTGGCGCACTCCGCTACGGCGGGATGCCGTCGCACCCGATGGGTTCGTTGGAGGAGTCGGTCACGATCGGAGGCGAGCGCTATAAGGCGGCTGAGCTTTGGTCGGTGTTCCCGGGCCGCCTTGTCGAGGGCGATGAGTATCGCTTCGAGCGGGACGTAGTCTCTTCTCGGGAAGCGCTGGTATTCCGCAAGGACCCTGTGACTGGCGAGTTCACCTACGTCGGCTCTGAGGCATTCGTCGATCCGCTGGATGACTGGATGATGTTCTAGCGGGGGCTTCATGAAGTGGCTTGTATGGATATCGATCGGCTTGGCTCTTCTGCTGCTGACCGGCTGCGGGAGCTCCGGTGGCGAACTGTCTGCCGACGATCGGAGTCGACTCGATAGCCTCGATGCGACCGGGGTCGTGAGAGCGTACTTCGAGTCGGGCGACCAGGCCACGGAGTTTCATCTGTCTGGCCCTGAAGAGCGCCAGTGGCGTGAACAGCCGGATGCCCTGCTGAATCGAGAACGCGAAGGCGGGATCAGCGACCTGGTCATCGAGGGCGGTCGTGAGGTTGAGATTCTCGGCATCGATCGTGAGCAGTTCCCCGAGCAGAGGCAGTTCACGGTCAGCTACACCTCGCCTCGTGCGAACGACATCGGTGAGCCGGCCGGACCGCGCTTCTTCTTCGTCTATGTGGGGCAAGGGGACGACGGCGCGTGGAGGGTGCTCAGCATCGGCACGGGGCCGTAGGTCGGAGGCGGGAAGAGTGGTTGCGGGGTACAATGCGAGGCGCGATGATTAGCACACGACCACTGGAGGTAGACCATGAAGTACGGAGCCCGCAACGCAGTGACCGGTGTCGTCACGTCCGTCAAGAAGGGCGAAGTCATGGCGTTGGTGAAGTTCGACGTCGATCCATGCGAGATGGCGTCGGTCCTCACATCGGAGTCTGTTGACGAGATGGAACTCGCCGTCGGCGATCGCGTGAGCCTGATCGTCAAGGCCGTCAACGTGCTTCCAGTCAAGGAGTAGCTTGCCGAATAGACCGCCGCCCTCGCAATGAACGAGAGTCGGCCTCGCCGAGGCCGACTCTCTCGCTGGCGCCTCATGGGCGACGCCCTCGGTCATGCGGAATTCACGCAGTATCTGCGATGTCCGAGAGCTTCGCGGCGAATCCTCCCCCCGCGACCAGGCGCTCTTCGACCTTGACGGTCAGAGCCCAGGTTCCACCAGCGACCCAGAAGGGCCAACACCAGAAGTAGTAGCCGGTCAGCGAATTGAGCATTGTGGAGCCGATCACGACGATGGCCCACACGCCCAGGGCCTGCCGGTATCTCTTCTTGTACTCGAGCGCCCGGGTCTCGATGGCATCGGGCGCGGCTTCGTAGCGCAAGTATGCGGCCCGGATCCACCAGATACCTGCGCCGAGTACCGCCAGCAGCGACAGGGCGGCAGCGGGATGCACCAGCTCGGTCCAGGCTCCCATCGCGGTGCTTGCGATCATCACCGCGGCCCCGATACCCGCGCTGATCGCGATCACGTGGAGATCCAGGTGGGTCGAGTACAAGGTCGCCACCGGGGGAGCATCGGGGGTTTCTCGGTCGGCGAATTCGGCGACAAGGGGAGAGAGGTCGCCCAGAGAAGCGATCGCCACCCCGAGGGCTTCGTCTTGCGATTTGCCCTCGGCGACGAGGTCGTTCACCTTGGCAGTCAGGTCGGCGATGATCTCCTCCTGCTGCTCGATGACCTCGGGCGTGGGCTTGACGCCCTGAAACGCACCCTGGACGTAGAACTTAATTGCCTCCATCGGATTGCTCCTTCCCGGCCTCGCCTGAGACGAGACGGTCGATCAGGCTGCGCGCGCGCTTCCAGTCCGCGAGATTGCGCTGGTACGCAAGCCTGCCCTGCCCCGTGATCGCGTAATACTTGCGGCGCCCCCCCTGGGATTCCTCTCCCCAGTACGAGCGTATGAGTCCTTGCGCCTCGAGTCGGCGCGCTGCCGAGTAGAGAGTCGGCTCCTTGAGTTCGTACTCGGAGTCGGAGAGGATCGCCACCTGCTTGCACAGGTCGTAGCCGTAGCGTGCCGGTATCTCTTCTTGTACTCGAGCGCCCGGGTCTCGATGGCATCGGGCGCGGCTTCGTAGCGCAAGTATGCGGCCCGGATCCACCAGATACCTGCGCCGAGTACCGCCAGCAGCGACAGGGCGGCAGCGGGATGCACCAGCTCGGTCCAGGCTCCCATCGCGGTGCTTGCGATCATCACCGCGGCCCCGATACCCGCGCTGATCGCGATCACGTGGAGATCCAGGTGGGTCGAGTACAAGGTCGCCACCGGGGGAGCATCGGGGGTTTCTCGGTCGGCGAATTCGGCGACAAGGGGAGAGAGGTCGCCCAGAGAAGCGATCGCCACCCCGAGGGCTTCGTCTTGCGATTTGCCCTCGGCGACGAGGTCGTTCACCTTGGCAGTCAGGTCGGCGATGATCTCCTCCTGCTGCTCGATGACCTCGGGCGTGGGCTTGACGCCCTGAAACGCACCCTGGACGTAGAACTTAATTGCCTCCATCGGATTGCTCCTTCCCGGCCTCGCCTGAGACGAGACGGTCGATCAGGCTGCGCGCGCGCTTCCAGTCCGCGAGATTGCGCTGGTACGCAAGCCTGCCCTGCCCCGTGATCGCGTAATACTTGCGGCGCCCCCCCTGGGATTCCTCTCCCCAGTACGAGCGTATGAGTCCTTGCGCCTCGAGTCGGCGCGCTGCCGAGTAGAGAGTCGGCTCCTTGAGTTCGTACTCGGAGTCGGAGAGGATCGCCACCTGCTTGCACAGGTCGTAGCCGTAGCGGTCCTCGGTGCTGAGCAGGCCGAGCACGATGGTGTCGATGTGTCCTCGGATCAAGTCACTGCTGATCGGCGTTTCGCCCATACCTCGTACCTCCCTTCGACCACAACATATAGCACAATACTATGCCTGTCAAGGTATTGTGCAAGAAATAATCGCGAGTCCGGCTGCGTGGTATATTCGAGTGCAAAGCGCCGCTGCTGCAGATGGCGGCGCGGATGACTGCCGAGGAGGCGCCAGTGCCAGCTCCCGTGATCGTGTGGTTCCGCCGCGACCTGCGGCTCGCCGACAACCCGGCGCTCGCGGCGGCTCTCGCGCGGGGCGGCGCGGTCGTGCCTGCAGTCGCCGACGCGGCGGCGCTCGCCCTCGGGCCCGCAGCCCACGCGTGGCGCGCACACTCGCTACGCGCGCTCGACGCCGAGCTTCGGCAGCGCGGGTCTCGGCTGGTGGTGCGCGCCGAGTCGGCCGCGGCCGCCATCTCCGCACTCGCGCTCGCGGTGGGCGCCCGGGCGGTCGTATGCGCGCGTGACTGGACGCCGACGTCGCTTGCCGAGGAGACCGCTGTCGCCCGCGCGCTGGCAGACGCAGGCGTCGCGCTCGAGGTCCACGAGGGGCAGCTGCTCCTCGCGCCGCCTGCTATCGAGACCGCGAGCGGCGGCCCGTACCGCGTGTTCACCCCGTACCATCGCGCGTGGATGCGCATGGTCGACCCCGCGTCGCTCGGGGCCTTGGGGGCGCCCGAACCCGGATCCGCGCCCGGACCCGCACCCGAATCCGCGCCCGCGCGCATCGCCGCGCCTGAGCGCTGGCCGGACTCCGCCCCGCTGCCCGAGCCCGATCCCGCGGCCCCCGACGTCGCTGCCTGGTGGACGCCGGGCGAGGCCGGCGCGGCCCGGCGACTTGCGGCGTTCGTCCGCGAGCACGCAGCCACCTACGCCGAGGGCCACGACCGCGCCGACCTCGACGCCACCAGTCGCCTCTCGCCGCACCTGGCGTGGGGGGAGCTCTCGCCTCGGCAGGTAGTCGCTGCAGTGAGCGCGGCGGGGGGAGCGCCAGCGCTGGGGTCGCCAGCGGCCTCGGGGCCGGCCGACGCCGCCGCACCCTTCATCCGACAGCTCGCTTGGCGCGAGTTCGCGTACCACGTGCTGCACCACTTCCCCGAGCTGCCCGAAAAGCCCTTCCGCCCGGCCTTCGCGCAGATGCCGTGGGCCGACGACCCCGCCGGACTCGAAGCGTGGCGGGCGGGGCGCACCGGCTTTCCGCTGGTCGACGCGGGCATGCGCGAGCTCGCGACCACCGGCTGGATGCACAACCGCGCGCGGCTGGTCGCCGGGTCGTTCCTCGCGAAGCACCTGCTGCTGCCATGGCAGCTCGGCGAGTCGTGGTTCGCCGAGCGACTCGTCGACGCGGACCTCGCACTCAACGCGTTCAACTGGCAGTGGGTGGCCGGCAGCGGGGCCGACGCCGCGCCGTACTTCAGGATCTTCAACCCGATGCTCCAGGGCGCGAAGGTCGACCCCGACGGCGCGTACGTCCGCCGTTGGATCCCCGAACTCGCAGAGATGCCCGCACTCTGGATCCACCGGCCGCATGAGGCGCCGGAGGCGGTCGTCTCGGCAGCGGGCGTGGTGCTGGGCGAGACGTACCCGCGCCCCATCGTCGATCATGCCGAGGCACGCGCGCGGGCCCTGGCGGCTTTCGCGGTGGTGCGCGCGCGGTAGGTGCGTTGCCGAGGTGGCCCGACCTCGGTATACTCGCTGTTGCACCCGCCGCCCTCGCGCGGCGCTATCACCTCGCGGAGAGGTGGCAGAGTGGTTGAATGCGGCGGTCTCGAAAACCGTTATGCGGGTATCCCCCGCATCGAGGGTTCGAATCCCTCCCTCTCCGCCAGC
>JAMDCK010000043.1 GCA_023488435.1 Actinomycetota bacterium | reverse complement strand
CGGGCAAGGCGAAATAGTTGCCTGGGTGGGCATCGGCGTGGAAGTGGCCGATCTCCAGCATCTGGCTCAGGTAACAACGAATCCCTCTCTCGGCGAGAAGAGCCCTGTCGACCCCTTCGGCATCGAGAAGATCGACGCGGTTCATGCGGATACCCACCACTCGATCCAGCGTCAGGACCTTCGAGCTCGTTCTAGCCCAATGAACTCGCGGGAAGAACACCGTGTCGTCATCGCGGAAGGCCCTCCACAGGAGCTCCGCATTGGATGCCTCCTTGATGTAGTCGAGCTCCTCGAGAATCGCGGCCGCGAACTCCTCGGCGATGGCGACCGCGTCGATGTCGCGAAAGACGTCGGTGTGCGAAGCGAGCCACTTGACCTGCGTGAGAACGATGTCGATGTCCACGGCCACCTTGGCGCGGACGCCTGGGCGCTGAATTTTGACCGCGACCTCGGTGCCGTCATGGAGCGTCGCGAAGTGGACCTGCCCGATCGAGGCCCCCGCGGTCGGGATCTCATCGAACTCGAGGAACACCTCGGAAAGCGGCGCGTCGAACTCGGTCTCGATGACCTTGCGGATCGTCTCGAAGGACTCCGGCGAGACCTCGTCTTGTAGCTTACGCAACGATGCGGCCAGCTGCGGCGAAATCACATCGGTACGTGTGGAGATCGCTTGCCCGGCCTTGACGAACATGGGCCCGAGCCGCTCGAGTGTGCGCCGGATGCGCTCCTCGACATCCACCGGCTGTGCATCGCGACTGACCGAGGGTGGCTTGGGAACCCGGCCAAACCTGCGCAGGCTGAAAGCATCAATCACCACGTGGAGCCCTTCCTCGGCGAGTATGCCGAGTATCTCGCGATGGCGCTCGAGGTGCCTTAGCGGTCCGGGGTCCTTGCGACCGGGGATCTTCACTGCCCGTCGGGCTCGTCAGCTCGGGGTCTGCTCTGTGCGATCAGTGCCTTGATCTCGGTAAGCTCCGCCTCGAGGCGCGCGATGTCCTTCCTTGAGGCCAGCCCCATCCCCTCGACGACTTTAGCCGTCTCCTTGGCGACCGTCTTGCTCAGAGATGTCGTGGTCTCATCGGCTTTGTTAGCTAGCCTGCCGACGAATCCCTCGGATTCGCTCTTCGTCATCTGGCCGCGCTTGATTAGCTCGTCGGCGAGCTCTTCGGCCTTCTCTCTGGCCACGCTCGTGGCGCCAAGACCCATGAGGAACGCCTTTTCGATGAGTCCTGTTTCCGATCCGCGCTCTTCGCTCTTCTTCTCACTGTCGCTCATGGTCGACCCTTTCTCGAATCGGGCATATCCGTCCACATGGATGATTCCCAATACGAGGCCACACATATCAGCCAGCAAGAATGGTGAAGCGTCGTTTCGATCAGCGGGTCGGCGGTGAAGTGTCGAATCCGATGGCCTTCTCGTAAGCCGAAGCCGCCCGGAACATCCGCTCTTCTGCAAAGTAGTTAGCGATGAACTGCACTCCGATCGGCATCCCGGTAGCCGGACACAACCCAGCGGGAAGACTCATCGCAGGCAGCCCGGCGAGGTTCGCGGGTATCGTGTAGGCGTCAGTGAGGTACATCGCCATCAAATCCTCGGCTTTCTCGCCTAACCGGAAAGCGACCGACGGCGTCGTTGGCGTCAGGATGATGTCGAAGCGCTCGAACGCGGCGGCAAAATCTTGCTTGATGAGCGTGCGAGCCCGCTGCGCCTTGCCGTAGTAAGCATCGTAGTAACCCGCCGAGAGAACGTAGGTCCCCAGCATGATTCTGCGCATGACCTCAGGCCCGAGCCCCTCAGAACGCGAGCGATTATAGAGTTCGAGAACGTCTTCGGCTCCGGCGGCGCGATGGCCGTAACGGATGCCATCGAAGCGCGCCATGTTCGAGCTCGCCTCGGCAGGCCCGATGATGTAGTAAGCCGAGAGCCCGTGTGCGGTGCTTGGTAGCTCGACCTCGTCCACCTCGGCCCCGAGCTTCGCGAAGACATCGGCCGCAGCGCGAACTGCCGAGACGACCTCGGGCGAGGCCCCTTCGGCTTCGAGTAGGTCGGTCACGAGACCGACACGCAGGCTGGAGACGCCTTGCTCGACTCCACAGCGCGCCGCCGCCACGTAATCGCCGACGGGCAGATCGACGCAGGTGGCGTCTGCCGGATCGTGGCCGGCTATCGATTGCAGGGTCAGGGCGGTGTCCTCTACCGATCGCCCGAACATCCCGACCTGGTCGAGCGAGCTCCCGAATGCGCTGACGCCGTAGCGGGAGACGCGGCCGTAAGTCGGCTTGACTGCGACTGTGCCGGTGAGTGCTCCGGGCTGTCGCACCGATCCGCCGGTATCGCTGCCGAGTGAAACGACGACCTGCCCTGCGCTGACGCATGCGGCGCTGCCGCCGCTACTGCCTCCGGGTACCCGCTCAAGGTCCCAGGGATTGCGGGTCGGACGGAAAGCGGAGTTCTCCGTGGAGCTGCCGAAGGCGAACTCATCCATGTTGCACTTGCCCATCAGGATCCCGCCGGCATCCAAAAGGCGCCTGGCCGCGGTGGAGTCGTGCACGCTCTCGTAATTGGCGAGCATCCGGGAGCTGCAAGTGGTCCGCGTCCCGATGAGGTTCATGTTGTCCTTCAGCGCCACCGGAACACCTGCGAGTGGCGGGAGGGCTACCGCGGGATCGAGCCCTTCGCGCAGAGCGTCGGCCCGGGCCTCGTCGATGCGATCCGCCGAAGCCAACGCAAGCTCTTCTGTCACCTGGTTGAAAGCCCCGATGCTCTCGTCGGTCGCATGAATCCTCGCAAGCGAGGACTCAGCGATCTCCCTTGCCGAGACATCCCCTGTCACGAAGCGCGTTCTTGCCTCGGAAGCTCGCGCGTTGGAAAGCCAGTCAGCGCTCATTCGTCACCGCCTTCGATGCCCATGATCCTCGGGATCGCAAATGCCCGGCCATCGGAATCGGGGGCGTTGCGAAGCGCGTCTTCGCGCGAGAGTCCGGGGCGCACGACATCTGGTCGAGT
>JAMDCK010000042.1 GCA_023488435.1 Actinomycetota bacterium | reverse complement strand
AAAGGCGGTGGACTATAAGAGAGGATATAGCAGGGCACGGAAGCACCCCGGTGGGTCACAGGGGGCGGGTCGGAGGGCCCTGCCAGACCAAGTGCAAGACCACTTGCACTTAGTTTGTCAATTCAGGCCCATTTCGTCCACGAAGACGAGGGCGTGCCACTCAGCGAGGAGCAGGGCGTAATCGACGAATGGGCCAACCGCGGCTACACGATCCTCCACCTTGCCGCTGACAGTAAACTCGTCGGCATCCTGTGCATCGAAGACCCGATGCGTCCCGAAGCCCCGGAGGTCGTCGCAAAGCTTCGCGGGCTCGGCGTCAAGCGCGTCCTCATGCTCACCGGCGACGCATCAAGGACTGCCAAGGCGGTCGCCGAGGCGGTCGGCATCGACGAGTGGCGCGCCGGAGTGCTTCCGGTGGACAAGGCCGACATCGTCCGCGGACTGCAGGCGGAGGGACACACGGTGCTCATGGTGGGAGACGGGATCAACGACTCCCCCGCGCTTTCCGCAGCCGACGTGGGCGTGTCCATGCGCGACGGCGCCGATCTCGCCCGCGAAGTGGCCGACGTCGTGCTCGCCGGGAACGACCTCTCTGAGCTGGTGTTCGCTCGGCGACTGGCACGAGCGTCGCTCGCACGCATCAGGCACGGGTTTGTGGCGACCGTCGGCCTCAACACAGGCTACCTCGGCCTTGGACTGACCGGCAGAGCGCAACCGAGCTCCCTGGCACTACTTCATAATCTCACAACCGTGGGTGTGTCGCTGAACTCGATGCGACCGATGCTCGAAGCTTCCGCCCCCGACCGACAGGAGTGACGGATATGATCGCAAGCGATATCGCAGGAAGACTTCGCCTGCGAAGCCGTGTGTTGCGCGACGAGCGCGAACTGGACGTGGCCGCCGAGAAACTGGCGGACACCCCCGGCGTGTCCCGGGTCACCGGCAACGGCAGAACAGGAAGCCTACTCATCGAGTACGATCCGTTGGTAGTGACCCGGGACGCACTCGTAGAGGCGAGTGGCCTCCCGGCCACCGAGAGCCGCGCAGGAAAGGCGTCCGCCACCGCGACGGCGGCGCGCGGTCAGCACATGCGGATCGCCAAGCAGGGCATGCTTGCGTCGCTGGGCGCACTGGTCCTGTTCGCACTCGCAGGCCGCGAACGACAGCACGCGGCCGCAGGTGTCGCATTCCTGGCGCTCAACGCCTACCACGTCTACACCTACCGGCGTCGGGTGCTCAAGTGAGACGACACAACCCGAGCTGCAGCCGCTAGGGCACCACTTCGAGCGCACCCGCGAAGCTCGGACGGTAGACGCGCAGCTGGGCATCGAAGCTCAGTATTCGTGCGCATCCGACGCGCTCGCACGCAGCGAGCAGCGTGCAGTCGGCAAATCCGAACCCGGCGTCAGCGTAGTCACGATCGATGGCACGGGCATGCTCCATCAGCTGAAG
The DNA here is from genome assembly GCA_023488435.1 of Actinomycetota bacterium. NCBI lineage: Bacteria > Bacillati > Actinomycetota > Actinomycetota bacterium. The sequence continues at coordinate 3,288 of JAMDCK010000042.1, read as the reverse complement.
ATCGACACCGATGATTTCGATGCCGCTACGCATGAACCCATCCCAGAAGGCCCGCTGTCCTTCCACCCCAACGCGCGCATGCAGGAAGCTCATGGTCTCGGCGAGGATCGTGATCGGCGTACCAAGCCCCCGTGGTTCGTCAGCCGAGATCGCTGCGATCGCCGCACCGTGAAGGCGCTCGCGCTGTCGCGCCGCTGCGATGAGAACACTCGAGTCTACGAGCGCTCGCACAGCCCGCTGCCCTCTTCCCACTCTCCACCCGCACCGAAGTACTCGGCAAGTCCCTCGTCCACCTGAGAAGCAAGATCGGTGTCGGGCAGATCGTCGGTTACGCACCCCACCAGCGCAGAAGCTCCCACTCCTACCTCGGCGGCCCGGCGCGAACGGTACTCGGCGATCGCCTCACGAGCAACCTCGGCCATTGAGGTCCCGCGCTCGGACGCCTCGCGTGCCAGATAGCGGTGCATGTCATCGGGCAAGTACATCATGGTCTTCTTCATAGTAGGACAAGTGTACTCGTCGGCTGACATATATGTCAAGCATATATGTCGTTGGAGCCGGGAGGCCGCTCCGGACCCGATTCTACCTCACACAGCGCTGTCATTTGGCCCGAGACACAGCGGCATCTGATTGACGCGCAGGTGAACCATTACCCCCTGGCCGAGATCACCGCAGATCGAATCACCTCAATGACCAGGCCCGGCTCGCTGATCTGTGGGAAGTGGCCGCTCTTGCTCGCTATGACGTGCTCACCCAGCGGCGAAAGGGCAACCAGCCCCTCTTGATTGCGGGCGCGCGCCGTGCGGACAGCAGGAGGGATACCTCGAGCCGATCTGCCTGCACTGACTACTGTGACTGGCACCGGCGGGAAGGTGCCAGCGCGCGCGATCATTCCCACGGTCTCCTTGACGCACGCCGCCTCGCCGAACTGGTCTCGCCCAAGTACTGCGTCGACCACGCGCTGAGTGAAGCGCTGGAGGCCCGTACCGTGCTCGTCGATCAACGTGGAGTCTTCGGGTGCCGCGGAATCCAAAAAGACAACCGCAGCAACCTCAGATGGATACGTACGAGCGAACAGGTTGACAAACAATCCGCCAAGGGAGTGGCCTACGAGAATGTAGGGAGGGTGCAGATCCAGCTCCTTAAGCAGTGTGTGAAGCAAACCGACCACGACGTCTCCGGTCTGCGGTTCCGAGTGCTTGCTGCTTCGACCGATGCCGAGCCGGTTGTATGCTACGACAGTGCTGACCGCCTCGAGAGCCGCAAGCACCCGAACCCAGCTCTCCACAGGGCCTCCCGCACCGTTGACGAGAACGATGGCGGGCGCACCGCTGCCGGCGATGACATACTCGACTGCCGAACCCTTGACCATGGTGACGCGTTTGTCCATGAACCAACCGCCTACTACTCGCTGGAGTCTCTCCGCCGCGGTCTATCGCGGTGGATACGCGGGTTAGGTGTCTCCCGATGATCCCCGGAACGAAACCGCTCCACGAATCCTGCTGGCGACACCACCGACACATCCCAGCACGATTCTGGGGGGAAGTGCGCCAGGTTCCCCGTGACCAGACAGTCGGCGCCGCAAGCCAAGGCCACTTCAAGGAAAGGTTCATCGTCGGGGTCCGGAAGGCGTGCGGCGAGCGGCTGTGGAGCGGCGGTCTCGCCGACAAAAACAACGTAGTCGAGCAGCGCAGCGACCGCATCCGGGTCGAAGCCGAACCTCGGTCTTGCAAGGACCTCGTCATACTCTGCGAGTATGCGGGCATCGAGACACAGGGTCACAGCGCCAGAAGACAGCATGCGGACGACCTCACCGGGAGGACCGAATGGAGAGAGGAGCCCCGAGACGAGCACGTTGGTGTCGAGCACTATCCTCAACGGGTACGGGCCTTGCGGACCGCGGCAATCTCCGCGTCGATCTCATCTTGGGACAGCGCATCTGTTCCGCGGGCAACCGAGCGTCGCTGCATCGCTGCGACCGCATCGACAGCGCGCGCCTGACGAAACGCCGCGAGTGACTCTTCCAAGTTGGACTCGTTGACCGCTGCTAGTATGGCGACGGGTCGCCCGTTGCTGGTGACGACCATCTCGCGCTCATCCGATAGGTCGCGCCAGATGTCAGCGGACTTTCCACGTAAATCCCGAACGCTGATGAACTTCATGATGTGCCTCCAATCGTGACACTATTGTGTACACGATAGTCACTCATGTCAAGAGGATCCGGCTTCTGCCCCAGCTAGTTCGGGATGAGCACGTTCGCGAAGACGAGCCACGCAAGCAGTGACTTGGCGGTGAGGCTCAAAAAGATGTAGGTCGCCTCGCCGAAAAGGTAGTCCTTCCACTTTCCTACCGGCTTGTACTGGAGGATCTGATTCACAGCGAAGCTGTTGAAGAGCACGAACATCGACACGAAGATCCAGTACACGAAGGTCGGAGTTAGGTCGCTCGCACCCGGTCCCCACAGGTAGGTGGCGATCGCGATCCATGGGAAGACCCCGGCGATGCAACCGAAGATGAACGCGGTCCAGTCGGTGCTGCCGGGCTGCTCGTACTTCTCAACCAGCCAGCCAAAGAGAATCATCGAGGCGTTCACGCCAAATATCGCCGTGAGTGCCGCGACGTCGAGGATTCCAACGAGCGATGCGATGAGCACGACCATGATCGACGAGCTGAGCGCGTACTCCATCCAACGGAAGTAGTTGCGATTCTGCTTCAGTCCTGCGACATACGCACCGTACGCGGGACCGGCGATCACGAAGTGAGCAAACGCCGAGAAGAACAAGAAGAGCGCAACACCCATGCCGAGGTCGAACTGGAAGTACTCCTGCGGCGGGCTGTAGATGCCGGGTCCCGGTCGTACGCTCAGCCACGACGCCGTCACCTGAATCGCATACGGTTGGGCGAGAGCAACGATGGCGGCGCCCTGTCCGAGGTGGAACAAACCCATCACGGCGTTGTAGATCCTTAGACGCTTGAACCTCTTGTTCGCATCTGGCATTACCGCTCCTTTCCTCATAGATCGACCGTGCAGTACATGCACTTTGACCAGCAAACTGGCCACGCCACATTCCAAGCCGATAATACCTCACACCACCTGTTTTGTCTGGGTTGATGCTCGTGTCGACCGAGTGTTTACGATTCGGTTGAGCGTCCCGCTGAAACCACTCAAGTTGAGGTATTGACACGCCGATGAACGGGGTACATAGTACTTGCTATATCATCCCCGCTGGATCAGCTTTCGGGCCTCTGGCGGGGTCAGTCTTTTCTGGGGGGTAGTTCATGGGGAAT
>JAMDCK010000041.1 GCA_023488435.1 Actinomycetota bacterium | reverse complement strand
CTGGGATATCGAGAAGGTCACGCCCAAAAGAAGCCCGACAGCGACCACATCACCACGGACAACCCCAGCAGCGTGATGCCGATGATCCCGATCCGCTGCATCGATACCCTTCCTGTGTGCCTAACGTTCTTGCGGATAACCCGCGAGCGAAGCGAGTCGGGTTGATCCGCGGGTTAGGTGGGCCACCTACGCCTTGCTGTCCCCGATTACCTTGACCAGGAAGTCCACCGCATGCTGATTGTAGATGCTTGGCGTCGCCGCTGGGATATGCCCTGTATCGCGAAAGCGATCCTCTTGGCTCTTGTTCCGGAAGTTGTACGCGGAATAGCGGGTGTTGTTCTTCAAGTCGTTGTCGCCGATCGCGCGCCACACGTCGTGCTGCGTTGCCTTGGGGCATCCGGCGCACACTGCTGCAGCGAGCTCGGTGGCTGAGTACGGATACTCCTTCGTCAGGTTCTGCTTCACATGCTTGACGACCTCCACCGATTCCACGGGAACGACGTCACCAACCAGCTTCAACGTCGGAGCACCCGTTCGCTCCTGGAACTCGCCCTCGCGCACGAAGCTCAACTTGCTCGCCAGGTCCTGATCTACGACCAGAATCTGCGAAGCGCCCTTCTCGATCAGCCCATTCTCTGTGTCGAGAATCGCCGCATTCTGAGGACCGGCGCGGCCGATCTTCTCCATCAGATCTAGCCAGTGTCGATTGTTCTGGTCGATGCGCTGATTGATGATCAGCTCCAGCTCTGCAGACTGGATGCGCTGAGTCCTACCGCCGTAGCGGTAGTAAACCTCGCCGTTCTTGATGATCTGGTCCTTGCCCTCGTCCTTCCGCGCAATCACCGGCTTGCACTTGGACTCATGAACGCGGAAGACACCAAAGGTCTTGCCTCGATACTCGATTGATGCCTGCTCCCACACAATCTCGGAGGAGAAGATGTCAAGCAGATAGCCGCTGATGCGCTCGGGATCGATTTTCTCGAACTGGGCGCGCGAAGTCCTAGATAGGCCGCCGAGTTCGCGTGGCTTGTCCTTCACACCGAAGATGAGGTAGCCCCCGCGGTTGTTCGCGAAAGCTGCGAAGTCTCGGAAGTAGTCTGCCAACCCGGCGAGGTTGAACTGCTCTTTGAACTCGAGCTCCTGACCTTCCCTATGGTACAGCCGCCCCTGCCGCGTGCGCAGAAGCTCGCGGATGTAGCTCTCATCGATCAAGCCCTACTGCACCTCCATCAGCCCAGTGGCCGCCCACATCAGAACTCGATTTCCACCCACCCCGCCGACAGCAGCTCGGCCTGCTCGATCACCGTGTCGGTCGCGGCCTTCTGCATGTCCGGCGGGTAGCCGTACTTGCGGAGCAGCCGCTTCACGGTCACACGCATCTCCGCGCGCACGGTCTCCTTGATGGTCCAGTCGATCTTCGCCTTGCCCCGGACCTCGCGGACGAGCTCCGCCGCGAGCATCTTGAGCTTGCCATCACCCATGATTGAAACAGCGCTCTCATTGGCCGCCAGCGCGTCGTAGAAGGCGACCTCGTCGTCACTCAGACCGAGTTCCTCGCCCCGGCGCTGCGCCTCCTGCATCTGCTTCGCGAGTTCGATGAGCTCCTCGATTACCTGCGCCGCCTCGATCGCCCGGTTCTGGTACTTGCGGATCGAGGCATCGAGCAAGTCCGCGAATGAGCGCGCCTGCACGACATTCTTCTTGAATCGCACACGAATCTCATCGTTCAGCAGCCGGCGCAGCGTCTCGACCGCGAGGTTCTTCTGCGGCAGATGCTTGACCTCCTCGAGGAACTCGTCAGAGAGCACCGAAATGTCGGGCTTCTCCAAACCCGCCGCAGCGAAGATGTCAATGATTCCATCCGAGACGACCGCGCGCGAGACGAGCTGCCGAATCGCACCCTCTACGTCACCGCCTGCCCCAGGCATGGGGCCGTCGCCTTTGCGTAGCGCAGCGGCGATCGCCTGGAAGAACGCCACGTCATCACGTATTCCGAGCGCCTCCGGCGAGGGCACAGCGAGCGCGAAGGCTCGCGACAGCTCCGCCTCGACCTGCAAGAATCGCTGCTTCCCGTCAGGCTGGCTCAGCACCTGTTCGAGTGCCGCCCGATTGATGAGGGTCAGCTTCTCGTGAGAAGCAGCGGTCTTCCAGTCGCTCCAGTCGAACGGGTGCATGATCCCGCACGCGACCTCATGCTTCTCCAGCATGATCGCAACGGCCTCGCTCTGGTCGAGCGTGGTGGTGCCGCGGCCGCCGCTGTCGGTGTAGTCGGCGAGCGCTCGCTTCAGCTCGTCCGCCAGACCGAGGTAGTCGACCACCAGCCCGCCCGGCTTGTCCTTGAACACACGGTTCACCCGGGCGATAGCCTGCATGAGGCCGTGGCCCTTCATGGGCTTGTCGACGTACATCGTGTGCAGCGACGGCGCGTCGAAGCCGGTGAGCCACATGTCGCGCACAATCGCAATCTTGAACGGGTCCGCCGGATCCTTGAAGCGGTTCGCCAGAGCCTCGCGCCGGGCCTTGTTCCGGATGTGCCCCTGCCATTCGAGAGGGTCGGATGCCGAGCCTGTCATGACTACCTTGAGGGAGCCCTGAGCATCGTCTTCCGAGTGCCACTCAGGACGCAGCTTGACGATCTCGTCGTAGAGCTCGACCGCGATGCGCCGGCTCATCACCACCACCATCGCCTTGCCGTCCATGACCTCAAGCCGGCTCTCGAAGTGGCCAACCAGATCCGCCGCGATGGCCGTAAGGCGCGTCTTGGTGCCTACGATCGCCTCAAGTTGCGCCCACTTGGACTTCAGTCGCTCGCGCTTCTCGACCTCTTCGCCCTCGGTGACTTCCTCGAAGTCAGCGTCAAGGTGCGGCCGCATGCCCTCATCGAGCTCCAGCTTCGCGAGACGGCCCTCATAGAAGATCGGGACGGTCGCCTTGTCATCAACTGCACGCTGGATGTCGTAGACCGAGATGTAGTCGCCGAAGACAGCCTGCGTGTTCTTGTCGGTCGACTCGATCGGCGTTCCCGTGAACCCGATGAACGACGCGTTCGGAAGCGCTTCTCGCATGTGCTTGGCGAACCCGTCGATGAAGTCGTACTGGCTGCGGTGTGCCTCATCGGCGATCACGACGATGTTCGAGCGGTCCGAGAGAAGCGGATGGTCGCCGCCGCGTTCATCCGGGAAGAACTTGTGCACTGTCGTGAACACGACGCCGCCCGCCTCGCGCGTGAGCTTCGCGCGCAGGTCCTGACGATCCTGAGCCTGTTCGGGGGGCTGCCTCAGGAGCTCGCGACACCGAGAGAAGGTGGAGAACAGCTGGTCGTCCAGGTCGTTCCGGTCGGTGATCACGACGATGGTCGGATTGCGCATGAGCGGTTCTGAGACCACGCGACCCGAGTAGAACGCCATCGTGAGCGACTTGCCGCTTCCCTGGGTGTGCCACACCACCCCGATGCGATGGTCGCCGAGGGCGCCGCCGCCCCCTCCAGAACCCTCTTCCGCAGCGCGCAGCGCGGTGTCACTTGCCGCGCTCGCGCGCAGCGTCTGCTCAACCGCACGGTTGACCGCGTGGAACTGGTGGTAGCCGGCGATCTTCTTCGCGATACCTGAGGCCCCCCCGTCCTCGAAGACGATGAAGTGCCGCACCAGGTCGAGGAAGCGGCGCTTGTCGAACATTCCGCGCACGAGCACTTCGAGCTGTGGCATCCATTCGGGCGCGAGCGTCTCGCCTTCGATAGTCTTCCACGGCATGAAACGTTCCGCACCCGACGTGATGGTGCCCGCCTGAGCCACGAGTCCGTCCGAGACGACGAGGATCTCCGAGAAACGCATCAGCGAGGGGATCTGAGACTTGTACGTCTGCAGCTGGCGGAACGCCTGGTTGATGTCGGCTTGCGGGTCCGCGGCGTTCTTCAACTCAAACACCGCAAGCGGGATGCCGTTCACAAAGACGACGACGTCAGGCCTGCGGACGTGGTCGCCATCCTTGACGCTGTACTGGTTGGCGACGAGACAGTCATTGGCCTCCACGTCATCGAAGTCGATGAGCCGTGCCTGCACGTAGCCGGTCGAACCATCCGCGCGGCGGACCTCGACCGGAACCCCGTCGACGACCATGCGATGGATCTCGCGATTGACGGCGGAGAGTGATGGCCCAGTGCTGCCGTGCACCTTGCGCACCACTTCATCGATCGCCTCGGACCCGAGGTCCGGGTTCAGCGTCGCCACGGCTCGCCGCAGACGCTCGACGAGAAGCACCGCCGAGTAGTCGGCGCGCTCCGGAGCCTCCCCGTCAGGTGCGATGGCCGGGCCGTTGATGACCTGCCAGCCGAGGTCCTGGAAGTAGTGGAGCGCGGCCTCCTCCACATCGGACTCGTACAGCCATGACCCGTCCATCAGGACGCCTCCCCGTCTGTCGAGGTTGGCACTTCGATGCGGCCGTCGAGCAGCGGCGGCAGTAGGGTGTCGCGAATCTCGCGCAGCGTGTCGTTCTCGGACTCGAGGCACTCACGGAGTTCCTGCATCGGAGCGACCGCTTTGGTGAACTCCTCGACGAGGGATGCCGGCGGCACAACGACCTTGGGCGCTTCCAGGCCGTCGAGCGGCAGCATGTTGACCGTGGTGCCGTTGGTGAAGCCCGCAAGCACACGGTGCATCCGGGCGTCCCGCAACAGCCAGTAGAGGTAGGCAGTGGTCAGGGGCGAGCGTGGCCGCGGGCGCACGCGATAGAGGTGATGGCTGAACAGGCCGGTTTCGCCGAAGCACCGCGGAACCAGGGCGGGGTAGCCAATGAGCAAGAATCCAAATCCCTGCTCCGTGTTGGTCACGACTAGGTCGCCGGTACGAAGTGTATGGCGCTCCTTGTAATCGCCCGTGTACCTCTTGAGACCATCCCGCTTGTAGCCGCCGCCCTCGTAGACCGAGTTGAGGTTGTGCATCGGCAGTCCGCCGCCGTCGTCCGTGAGTCCTGCACCCGAGTAGCTCAGGCCGCGAACGGCATCGACGTGCTCGCCCAACCGCTCGACCTTCCAGCCCTCCGGCAGCCCTTCGCCGCCGGACGGCCATGCGCGCCCCGCCGGCTCGACAAACCACTTCCGGAACAGCGTTTGCGCGATGCCGTCGAGCGTCTCCGCCATCCGCCGGTTCAGCTCGATTTTGTCGTCCAATGCCGCGAGTATGCCTGCGATGGATTTCTGCTCATCAATGACCGGGAGTGTCACCCGGATGTTCTTGAGCGCTGAACCGGACAACTCACGGAACGTTGTACCAGTCGCGTGACGCTCGAGTTCTGCGGTGTTCGCCGAGAGCCAGTAGTAGAGGTATTCGGAGTCAACCCGAGGGCCGGGAATCAGGCTCCGAAAGCCCTGATTGGTAGACACGGCCCTTCTGGCAATCGCGACGTAGCCGACCGGCGCCCTCGTTGAGAGCAACACCGTGCCCGCCGGCACCAGCCGCGCCGAGGAGTTCCGTAGGCCGTGTTCTGAGATGTTGCGCTCGCCTCGCTCAACGTAGCGAGGGTGATCACCAGACAGGTCGCGAGGCGTCAGCCACGGAACGACGCCGTCCCAGTACTCGGCGACCTTGGTCGACGGCGTGCTACCGCCTGCCACTTCAGCGACTTCACCGATCGCGACTGACTGCCACCTAGAGTCCATAGCCGATCCTCTCCAGGTTCGCCCGGATGGCGGCATCCAGACGCGCAGCCTCGCTCATCTGTTCTGCGAGTTGCGCGGTCAGCCGCTGCATCTTGTCGTCGAGGGGCTCGCCGTCCTCCTCGATCTCAGGCGCCCCCACATAGCGCCCAGGAGTGAGCACGTGTCCGTGCTCCCGGATCTCCGCGAGGGTGACCGACTTGCTGAAGCCGGGTACGTCGGCGTACTCGGCGTCTGCGCCGGGGTCCCCGCGCCACGCATGATACGTACTGGCGATCTGCGCGATGTCCTCGGCGGTCAGCTCGCGATGAGTGCGGTCGACCATCGTGCCCACGTCGCGCGCATCGATGAAGAGCACCTCTCCTCTCCGGTCGCGCAGACGGTTGTTGTGCTTGTCGCGCGCGAGGAACCACAGGCACACCGGGATCTGCGTCGAGTAGAAGAGCTGTCCCGGCAGCGCCACCATGCAGTCCACAAGGTCGCCCTCGACGATGTTGCGGCGTATCTCACCCTCGCCTGACTGCGACGAGGACATTGAGCCGTTGGAGAGAACGAATCCGGCCGTGCCGGTGGGCGCCAGGTGAGAGATGAAGTGCTGCACCCAGGCGAAGTTGGCATTGCCCTTCGGAGGCACCCCGTACTGCCAGCGGCGATCATCCTTGAGAAGCTCGCCATTCCAGTCAGAGTCGTTGAATGGAGGATTGGCCAGCACATAGTCGGCTTTGAGGTCCGGGTGCCCGTCCGCGTGGAAGGTGTCCCCGTGCGCGATGTTAGCCTCGATCCCGCGAATCGCGAGGTTCATCTTCGCGAGGCGCCATGTCGTGTAGTTCGACTCCTGGCCGTAGACGCTGATATCGCCGACGCGACCGCCGTGCTCTTCGATGAACTTCTCCGACTGCACGAACATGCCCCCCGAGCCGCAGCAAGGGTCATAGACACGACCCTTGTACGGCGCGAGCATCTCGACGAGCAGGCGCACGACGCACTGCGGCGTGTAGAACTCGCCGCCCTTCTTGCCTTCGGCGGACGCGAACTGCGAGAGGAAGTACTCGTACGTACGCCCGAGGACGTCCTGACTGCGACTCGCTCGGTCGCCGACAGTGATGTTGCTGACCATGTCGACGAGCTGTCCGAGTCGCGACTTGTCGAGGCCGGGACGCGCGTAATCACGTGGCAGAACGCCTCGCAGGGACTTGTTATCACGCTCGATGGCCAGCATCGCCTCGTCAACGACCTGACCGATCGTCGCCTGCTTCGCCGCGTCCTGCAGCACAGACCAGCGCGCATCCTTGGGAACCCAGAAGACGTTCGCTGCGCGGTACTCGTCCGGGTCTTCCGGGTCAGCAAGCGGATCAGCCTCGAGCTTCGCGCGCTGCTCCTCAAAGGCATCGGAGATGTACTTGAGAAACAGCAGACCGAGCACGACGTGCTTGTACTCGGCAGCATCCATGCTGCCGCGGAGTGCGTCGGCGGCCTTCCATAGCTGCGCCTCGATGGGAAGCACGGCGCGCAGCTGCTGCACCGGTTTGTACTTCTTGCCGCGAGCGGCCAGCCACGCCTCGATCTCGGCCGAGTCGAAGAGCGCGATTGCCGCATCTGGTGGCGAGACCGGTGAGGGGAATGCGTCGGGAAGCCTTTCGCCAGTCTTGGAATCCTTGACCGGATAGCGGTCCCGCCAGTTCGAGACGGCGGAGAGACCGACACCTGCCATGTCCGCGACCTCTTGGAGGGTGACCGTCTTGACGCTGGCGGCAAGCGGGGCGGTGCCGTCCTGGTTCACTCGGTCCGTGGTGCTCACTATGCGACCCTCCTCAATGCTGCCTCGCCGATCGGCTCAGGCAGGTCCGGTATACGAATGACCGTCGCTGCAACGCGAGCAAGACTCGCCGACAGCGATGACTCCCTCGAAACGACAGTGACAGGCACGCCCGCAAGGCGCAACGAAGCGGCGATGCCGGTGAAGATGTGGTCACCCGAGCCGATAACGACTCCGTCGAAACGGCGCGTGACGTCCGTGACGGTGACTGCATCGACGAGGGCCAGGTCCGCGCCGTCGAACCCGCGGCCGACGAGGATCCTCGCATCAGGAGCAGCGGTGTGCGACGGAATCGCCAGTTGGGGGCTGCAAGCCACGATCACGTGATCATTGCGACTGGGTGCCGTAGCCTCGACGTATTCGCACATCGCAGTCGCAACAGATTCATCGGACACATGCGACCCACCGCACAGGTTCTCGACGTCCACCAGATGGAGCTTCCGACCCTCCGGGACCCAAGCGGCCGTACGATGGTCTCGAACACACGCTGCGGTACTCATGGGGACCACCCCCTCACTGCCGTGAACCGACTTCACGCCGCAGTATAGCTGTGAAGTCACATCACAGTCAAGGGGTTGTGTGAAACTATTTCACGGGTGCCCTCTCCATCAGCGTAGAGCATGGACTTGAGCGCTGCAAGCCGGACACGACACGTCTAGGCATCATCCAGGTACTGGGCAGCGGCAAGGCGATGAGCGCGGATTCGCGAGAGGTCATAGTCCAATAGGCCAGCCCTCTGCTCGCACCAGTCAAAGTAGGTTGGCAGTTGGGTCTTGAGCGCTTGGGCCTCCGGAGATGTGCCAGGAACGTACCACTCCCACCAAATGTGCGAGCGCTTCCTCTCTGCAGGCGTGAGGTATTCCGCGGCCGACTCATGCACGAAGACCCCGAATGGCGGTGCCTGGCGCTCCGATTGTGCAGCGAACACCACCGGCATACCGATCAATATCGAGTCCTTGTAGGCTGCGTTCTGTGGTGACTGTTGGAATACGGCACTTGCAGCAGCGGAAACATCAGAACCGTGAATCACGGGTCCGTACGCAACCGCGCACTTGACCAAGAAGCGATGCTCCTGCTGGGGCTCAGAGGCGTGACAGTGGGCAAGGCGTCTGAACGCTCCCGCGAGGAAGTCGCGCATCTGGCTGCGAGACTCAGTCACAACGTAGACGCCGTCCATCACGGGGTAGAGTCGGAGTCCGGGGTAGTTCGTCGAATCCTCGAGAGCAGTAACGTGCAGCTTGAAGACGAAGTTGGCCGCCACCGGCAATGATCGGAGCATGGCGCCCTTCGCCCCCATCACATCGAGCCATGCGACGTACGCTGGCGTGGGCACTGCCGGCAGATGCTGCGCATTGAACCACGGTGCATTGATTGCGTCGGGCATTCCGCCTCCTTGGCCCCACCTAACGTCTCTGCGCATGAGCCGCGGCCAACGACTTGCGATGATGCGCCTCCCGCGTGCTTTCGTGATGCGCCAGTCGCATCATACGGCGCTTGCGCCGTCGGCTCGATGCGCTTGTTCGACAGAC